>JACPZN010000170.1 GCA_016195505.1 Nitrospirota bacterium
CTCGTCAGGACCAAGCTCACGGCTCGGGGCAGCAAACAATTGCCGCGCAAGGTCAAGGGTCGCTTAACCCTTCGGGAAGCGACGTTGATCGAGTCTCACCGCCTGGACTTGCCCGGAGTCATGGTCCAGGTCGAATCGCAACGAAATTATCCTGGCGGGGAGATGGCCTCGCATCTGTTGGGCTATGTGGGGGAAGTGTCGCCCGAGCAGTTAGAGAAGCCTGAATTTGCCGACCTGCACCAGGGCAGCATTGTTGGACAATATGGTGTGGAGAAATTCTTCGATCAGCTGATGCGCGGTCAGGCCGGGCAAAAAAGCATAGAAGTCGATGCGGTTGGTCACGAGAAACGAACCGTGGTCGTGGAACAGCCCCATGCGGGGGACAACTTGTATCTGACGATCGATGCGCGGCTGCAAAAAGCGGCCGAACACCTGTTGGGAGAGGAATCAGGCGCGATTGTCGCGCTTGATCCGAGGACAGGCGATGTGCTGGCCATGGCCAGCCGCCCTGGTTTCGATCCGAACGTGCTTTCGCGGGAGCTCACACCGAAACAATGGGCTGATATCGTGCAAGACGAGGGGCGTCCCTTGAACAATCGAGCCTCGCAAGGGCAGTATCCTCCCGGTTCGGTGTTCAAGGTGATGATGGCCGCTGCGGCATTAGAGACCAAGACTGTGACGCCGGAGACATCCATCTTTTGCAATGGCGGGTATCAATTCGGTCGCCGCCTGTATCATGACTGGAAAGCCGGGGGACATGGCGCAGTGGATCTCAGGCGCGCGCTCGTGCAATCGTGCGACGTCTATTTCTACACCATCGGTCAGCGGATGGGGATCGAGACGATGGCGTCCTTCGCCCATCAATTTGGGTTAGGAGAGGAAACGGGGATTGAGCTGCCGTCGGAACGGGTTGGGATCGTGCCTTCTGAAGCATGGAAACGGAAGGCCAAGAATGAGCCGTGGCTGCCAGGCGAAACGATCTCGGCATCAATCGGACAGGGCTATGTGAATGTGACCCCGCTGCAGATGGCGAGTTTGATCGGTACTGTCGCAAACGATGGCGTCACGTTCCGTCCTCGATTGGTTCAGGCCGTGTTGGATCGAGCGACCGGAGAACTCCAGCCAAGGCCTGCGGTTCCCAAGCGCACGGTGACGTTGAAGCCCGGGATTCTCTCGCGGATCAGAGAGGCGCTGGCTGGGGTGGTGAAAGAGGGAACGGGCACGCGGGCGCAGTCGGCGCTGGTGACGATCGGCGGGAAGACCGGTACGGCTCAAGTGGCGGCCTTGCGCACTGGTCCAGAGAAGGATATTCCGAAGAAGTTCCGCGATCATGCCTGGTTTGTCGCATTCGCTCCGGTCGAGGCGCCCACCATCGCCGTTGCGGTGCTGGGTGAACACTTGGGCCATGGAGGGTCTGCCTCCGCGCCCCTTGCCAAAGAGCTGATCGAGACCTATATAAAATTGGATCTTCCCGCTTCTTCCGGTATGACCGAGGGTGCGGTTGCGCGGGAACGGGATGCCGGAGGGCAGGGGACGAGATGATCGACCGGGTGCTCACGAGCCGTGGCGTCGATAACTTCGATTTCCGTTTTATCGGACTGATCTTTGCCATTCTGGGGCTGGGCGTTCTGTCGATTTATAGCGTGACGCATGACCAGGGGGTGGCGTTCCCGTTTTATGCCAAACAACTTGTCTGGATCCTGCTCGGCACGGTCGCGTTTCTCGTCATGTGGCTTTCGGACTATCATCGAATCGCACGCTTAGCGTATCCTGCCTACGCGATTATCTTAATCTTGCTCGTCGTCGTGTTGTTTGAAGGCAAGAGCAGCCGAGGGGCTCAACGATGGATTCCGATGGGGCCATTTGCGTTTCAGCCTTCGGAATTCGCAAAGCTGATCCTGATACTGACCTTGGCGTACTACTATTCGGAGAGGCCGCGGATCGGTTGGCTCCAGCGAGTGGTGCTTCCGGGGCTGTTGGTACTGCCGGGGCTGCTCCTCATCCTGAAGCAGCCGGATCTCGGAAGCGGGTTGAGTTTTGTGGCAGTCTATGCCGCGATGTTGCTGATGGTGGGCATGAGGTCGAAGGCGTTGGGCATTATCCTTCTGTTTTCGCTGATGCTGTTCCCCTTCGCCTGGGAGGTGATGTGGGGGTCATTGCATGATTATCA
>JACPZN010000171.1 GCA_016195505.1 Nitrospirota bacterium
AATGACAGCGGGGTGACGTCGAGGAGCAGTACATCTTTCACTTCACCCTTGAGGACGCCGCCTTGAATCCCCGCGCCGATGGCCACGACTTCATCCGGGTTCACCCCACGGTGCGGTTCCTTGCCGAAAAAGTCCTTCACCACTTGAATGACCTTGGGCATACGGGTCATGCCGCCGACCAGCACGATTTCTTGAATATCCTTGGCGGTCACGCCTGCGTCGGACAAGGCCTTGCGGCAGGGCTCGATTGTGCGCTGAATCAAATCGTCCACCAGCTGCTCCAACTTGGCCCGCGTGAGTTTGGTCACCATGTGCTTCGGGCCGCTGGCGTCGGCCGTGATGAAGGGTAGATTGATTTCGGTTTCCTGCGATGAGGAAAGTTCGATCTTCGCCCGTTCCGCTGCCTCTTTAAGACGTTGGAGCGCCATGCGATCTTTCCGGAGATCGATGCCCTGGTCTTTCTTGAACTCATCGACCAGCCAATCCATCACGCGTTGGTCGAAGTCGTCGCCGCCGAGGTACGTATCACCGTTGGTGGATTTCACTTCGAAGACGCCTTCACCGATTTCCAGGACCGACACATCAGGCCGGCAATCTGGCCTGCATCCTTCGTGGCCTGGCGTTGGCTGTCGTCGAAATAGGCCGGGACGGTGATGACGGCTTCGGTGACTTTCTCGCCGAGGTAGTCTTCCGCCGTCTGCCGCATCTTCTGCAGAATCATGGCCGACACTTCCGGTGGACTATAGCGTTTGCCGCGCAATTCAACGTGGGCGTCACCGTTGTCTGCTTCGATCACTTTATACGGCAGCCTCTTGATGGCTTCTTGAACCTCACGGCTCTTGAACTTCCGGCCCATAAGGCGCTTCACCGAGAAAATGGTATTTTCAGGGTTGGTGATGGCTTGCCGTTTTGCAATTTGACCGACTAGGCGCTCGGCCTTGTCGGTGATGCCGACGACGGAAGGAGTGGTGCGGCTCCCTTCGGCGTTGGCGATTACGACGGGGTCTCCGCCACTCATAATAGCCACGCAGGAGTTGGTGGTGCCGAGGTCTATGCCGATAACTTTACCCATTGGTGGACTCCTTCCTTCTCGATATCAGCTGCAAAATGAGATGATGGTGACTAGTTCGTAGTTGAATCTTGCTCGCCCGCATGTGCCGGACCTGACGACACACTGACCATGGCGGCCCTGAGAATTCTGTCGTGCAAGCGATAGCCCTTTTGGAACTCCTCTAACACGTGATTGGGTGGCACATTGTCGGACGGCATATGGCAGACAGCCTGATGGGTGCTCGGGTCGAATACCTGGCCGATCGCTTCAACGGCCTGTACGCCGAACTTGGTGAGGGCCCCTGACAATTGTTTCAACGTCAGATCCACGCCTTGAACCAGCGCTGAACTCCCTCCGTTGTCACGTGCGGCCTTAATCGCCCGTTCCATGTTGTCGATTACCGGCAACAATTCCTTCAACAACTGTTCATTTCCGAATTTAATCTGCTCCCGTTGATCGCGCAGTGTCAGCCGCTTATAGTTTTCAAACTCTGCAGCAAGTCGTAGATACTTGTCGTTGAGGATCTTACATTCCTCTGTTTTCGCAGCAAGAGCATTCTGCTCACCGTTTGCCGGAGAAGAATTTTCTAAGTCCTCAATTATATTGGCGTTTGGATTCTCGTTGTCTCGTTCCGGGCTCATTCTGATACCTGTACAGCGATGCAGATATCCATAAGCGAAAAGAAGTCAACGGGGGGAGAAAGAAATATCTGAGAAAAATGATGGGGATAAGATGAGTGGCTAGGCCCACATCTCTGAGGTCGCACCACGAGCTCGTCGGTAGAGGAGTTCTAACCCTTCAAGGGTTAGTAGAGGTTCAACCTTCTGAATGGATGTTGCTTCCGAAGCGATCACCGAGGCTAAGCCTCCTGTGGCGATGACATAGGAGGTCCGCCCCAGTTCCTGCTCCATCCGCCGGACGAGGGCGTCGACTAATCCGGCGTAACCGAAGAGGACGCCTGCCTGGATGCTGCTAGCGGTATCGGTTCCAATGACGGACTTGGGCCGGATGAGCTCGACTTTGCTCAGTTTTGCAGCTCGGGCAAAGAGCGCTTCGGCAGAAATGCCCAGGCCTGGTGCAATGACTCCGCCGAGATATTCACCAGCTTGCGTGACGGCGCAGAAAGTTGTCGCGGTGCCGAAATCGACGATGATCAAGTCGCGGCGAAATTTATGATAGGCCGCTGCTGCGTTGACGATGCGGTCGCTTCCGATCTCTTTCGGATTCATGTACTTGAGCGTTAGGCCTATGTCCATATCGGATGAAACAATGAGGGGGGTGCGGTGAAAGTAAGTTCCGACCATTGACTCAAATGTTCCGGTGAGGGCGGGGACGACGCTGGAGATGATTGCGCCGGTAACCTGTTCGGGGACCCGGCCGCTTCGCGTGAGTAGGTTCAGACAGAGGACGCCATATTCATCGGTAGTGGTCTTGGGATCAGTGGCCAACCTCCAATGGGCGAGGAGAGTCGTGCCCTCAAAGATCCCCCAGACGATATTGGTGTTGCCGATATCGATAGCCAATAACATAAAATCTATTGTACCTGGAGGATCGGGCGTTCGCTACTCCCTGAGGTGAATCACGTCGGCTGCATGTATGTCGATAAGAGGTGGCGATTGTACTGCAGCTGAGGAGGACAAGGGTCTGATTTGCAGGGCACCGCCGGCTGAGATTGCTTCGGCTGTGCCGAGCAGTTCTTGTTCGTGCCCTAAGAGGACGCGCACGTGCCGGCCAAGTGTGGTACAGCGAGTTGTGTAGGCCTGCCGCAGTCGAACGGGACCATGGGAGTGAAGCTCATCGAGGCTCTGTTCGAGTTCAAGTAAGAGTTGAGAGATAAGGCGGTTCCGGTCGATAGGATGGCGCGATACCTCGATCAGTGACGCGGCGATCGGCTGCAATTCCTTAGGAAACGACTCTCGCGGCATATTCACATTGAGGCCGATCCCGATCACGACAATCGGGTTGGCAGCCGATGTGAGAGAACTCTCGCAGAGTATGCCACCGACTTTGCGATCGTGGTAAAGCAGGTCGTTCGGCCATTTCACGGAGAGCGCAAGTGCGGCTACGCATTGGACGGCTTCGGCTGCAGCAAGTGCGCTGGTGAGCGGTACCCAGGACAGCCATTCTGACAGCGAGACACCCTGGCCGATCTCCCTGATAATGATCGAGCAATAGACGTTTGTTCCTGGCGGAGAATACCAGTTGCGGGCATGGCGGCCTCGTCCCGCCGTCTGACTCTCTGCCACGACGACGGTTCCATGCGCCTCGCCGGCCTGGGCCAGTGACAGGGCTTCGGCATTGGTCGACGAAAGCTCACGATGAAGATAGAGGTGATGACCGAGTGATTTGGTGGCCAGGGTGCTTCGAATGTCGTCGATGGAAAGCGGTGCAGAGAAGGACATGGCTAGGCCCGCCGCCGACGAGAAGCCCGAGTGGGTTTGAGGACTAGGCTCAGACTGGCCGCTGGTGCCGAATGGGTGAGGGCGCCGATCGAGATGCGGTCAGCTCCCGCGGCGGCCATCGCGCGGACATTCTTCAACGTAATTCCTCCTGAAACTTCCACAACGGCGCGGCCATCAATCAGGTTCACCGCGCGACAGACCATGGCAGGTGTCATATTATCCAGTAGAATGATATCGGCCTTTCCTGCAAGCGCGCGTTGAGCTTCTTCGATCGACTCCACCTCGACAATAGTCTGCATTGCACTAGGCGCGTGAGCCTTGGCCAGGCGGCATGCTTTGCGGATCGCCTGCCGACCGGGATGCAGGAGTGCCAGGTGGTTGTCTTTGATCAAGATACCGTCGCCCAGCGATCGACGATGGCTCGTGCCGCCTCCGAGCGCGACGGCCCATTTCTGGAGGGCACGCCAGCCTGGGATTGTCTTCCGGGTATCCAGGATACTGACTGAGTAGCCCCGTACCGCCTGGCAGAATTTCTGTGTCAGCGTGGCGATCCCGGAAAGATGTTGGAGAAAATTCAGCGCGACCCGTTCAGCTTGTAGGATAGATCGCCCATCACCTTCGATGTGAAGAAGGACATCTGCGTTTTTGGCCCGTTCGCCATCCCGGAGGCAAACCGACAATCTGAGAGAAGGATCTACGGCCAGAAATGTTTGCACGGCTGCGGCAAGCCCAGCAACAACGAGCGACTGCTGGGCGATGATCTCGGCGCAGGCCGGAACCGCAGTCGAGAAGAGCGCGGACGTGGTGATGTCGCCCTGGGCGAGATCTTCTTCCAACCCAAGCCTGACCGCACGGCGGATATCCGCAGCAGGGAGCGTCACCATCGGTCATGCCCCCAGCATTGCGCGCAGTTGCTGCTCGCTGCTGGTCAACATGCCACGATCACGGGCAAGCGCGCGGAGGCGGTCCTGATGGTCGGTGATCACTTCAGGGGGAGCTTTCGACACAAAATCCGTACTCTTCAGTTTGCTGTCAAGCCGTTGGGATTCCCTGTCGGTTTCCGCAATCTGTTTGATGAGACGATCAAGGGATTTCTTGAGGTCTACGTCTCCTTCAACGGAAGTACCCACCGTCACACCATCTGTGATAAGGCGGAGCACATTCGACGTCGGCCACTGTGAGACGGGAGTGAGAGAGATTTGTCCTCGCCCTAGATGCGTGAGATCCCGCTCAAGTGTAGCCAATGTCGTAACCGCGGGAGATTCTTCATGGGTTATAAAGAAGCGCACATCTTTTCCTGGTGGATAGTTAAGGAGTACGCGGGCTGTGCGCATGAGGCTGATGCTCTGCTCAAACACACGGAAGGCGCTTTCAGCTGAGGTATCATTCCAAGCTGGCAGCACAGCAGGGTAGGGCTGGGTGACGATCGTGTCTCCGCGGTGAGGGAGCGTTTGCCAAATTTCTTCCGAGATAAAGGGCATGAAAGGATGGAGCAACCGAAGCCATCCTTCAATCGTCTCCTCCAGAGTCTGCCGTGTAACGGGACCTTGTGGATGGGCGGAGTCTTGCAACACCGGCTTGATGAGCTCGAGGTACCAATCACAGTACTCATGCCAGAAGAATTGATGGAGCGCCTGGGCCGCACGGTCGAACCGGTAGGCGTCGAGTTCTGCCGTCACGGTCCGAAACGTCTGGTTGAGGCGGCTCAAGATCCACCGATCGGGGAAGGGACGCTCAGCGGGAGGACACGATGTTTTTGCGCCGGCGAGGTACATGTGCGCGAACCGCGCGGCGTTCCAAATCTTATTGGCGAAGTTGCGATAGCCGTCGATCCGTTCCTCCGCCAACTTGATGTCCCGACCTGGTGACGCCATGGAGGCCAGGGTGAATCGGAGCGCATCGGTGCCGAATTGATCCATTACATGGAGCGGATCAATCACGTTGCCCTTGGACTTGCTCATTTTCTGGCCTTCGGCATCGCGGACCAGGGCATGGATATAGACATTGCGAAAGGGCACGTCACCCATGAATTTGAGGCCCATCATGATCATGCGGGCGACCCAGAAGAAGAGAATGTCCAGGCCTGTGACGAGCACGGACGTCGGGTAGTAGGTCTTGAGCTCAGGCGTCTGTTCGGGCCATCCCAGTGTGGAGAAGGGCCAGAGGGCAGAAGAGAACCAGGTGTCGAGGACGTCTTCGTCCTGCAGGAATTTGTATCCTCCGCAATCAGGACAGCGAGTTGGCGCTGTTTTAGCAACAATAGGCTTTGCATCTGGATCAACTATCAGACGCGAGCTAGCGGTCTTGCCCTCACCCGTTTCAATAAATCTTTTGAATCGTCCCTCATTGCACGACTCGCAATACCATGCGGGAATACGATGTCCCCACCAGATTTGGCGGGAGATGCACCAATCTTTGATGTCCCGCATCCAGCCGAGATAGTTGTTGGTCCAGCCCTCTGGGATGATACGAATCCGACCGTTTTCTACCGCTTTGATGGCTGGCTCAGCCAACGGCTTGATCTTCACGAACCACTGTGGCGACAGGTACGGTTCCACGACGGTCTTGCAGCGGTAGCATTTGCCCATCACCATCTT
>JACPZN010000067.1 GCA_016195505.1 Nitrospirota bacterium
CACTGCAATGCCATGTATCAACAGTTGCGCGAAATTGCAGAAGACGCCAAGAACTGCGGCTTGGCGGTCGTCGTGTGGTCGTATCCGCGCGGGTCGGAACTCAGTAAGGAAGGGGAGACAGCGATCGATGTGGTGGCCTATGCGGCCCAGATTGCGGCTCAGCTCGGCGCCCATGTCATTAAAGTCAAGCTTCCCACGGCGCATCTTGAACAGGCCGCGGCCAAGAAGGTGTACGAATCGGCCAAGATTCCGGTCACGACTCTGGCGGAGCGAGTCAAGCATGTAGTGCAGAGCTCGTTCGATGGGCGACGAATCGTCATTTTCTCGGGGGGGGCCAAGAGCGAGGACGCAAATGTGTTTGAAGAAGCGCGCGCCATTCGTGACGGCGGCGGGTTCGGTTCCATCATCGGGCGCAACTCGTTTCAACGGCCTAAAGCGGAGGCCATGAAGTTTCTCAACACGATCATGGGGATCTATGCCGGGGAGATCCAGTGACGCGACAGAATAGATCGATGGTGTGCGAATTACTCGGGTCACGAGAGAGGAAGAGCCAGGATCACCTATGAAACTTGTTCGTGCGTGGCTGATTCCGTTTACCTTGGTCAGCGGAGGGATCATCATCGGGATTGTGGTGGCGTCCAACATGGGTTGGTTGCCGACCGGCACGGCCGGACCTGAGCCGATTCCCAGCCCGATCGTTCGCCCCGTGGTGACCGCGCCACAGTTACCGATGGCAGGGGGAGATGGGAAAAACTTCGTTGAGATCGCAAAATCGGTGAAGCCGGCGGTCGTCAACATTGCGGCGTCACGAAGCGGAAAACCCGGAGACAGTCCGCACGGTTCGCTGGAAGATCCGTTTTTTCGCAAGTTCTTCGGTGATGAGTTTTTTAAGCGTGATGCCCCCCAGCGAGAGCCCAAAGAGCGGGGCCAGGGGTCGGGGGTCATTGTAGAGGCCGGCGGGTTGATCATCACCAACAATCATGTCGTGAACAAGGCCGATGAGATTCGGGTCTTTTTATCGGACAAGCGGGAGTTTAAGGGTAAGCTGATCGGAACCGATGCGAAAACGGATATTGCGATTGTGAAAATTGAAGCGGCAGGGCTCCCAACCGTTCCCTGGGCTGATTCCGACCAACTGGAGGTCGGGGAGTATGTGTTGGCCGTGGGGAGTCCGTTTGGACTTACCCAGACTGTGACGATGGGGATCGTGAGCGCAGTCGGACGAGCCAGCATGGGCATCGCCGAATACGAGGACTTTATCCAGACCGATGCGGCGATCAACCCGGGCAATTCCGGAGGTGCGTTAGTCAACGTGCGCGGCGAATTAGTCGGGATCAATACGGCGATCTTCAGTCAAAGCGGCGGCAGCATGGGCATTGGGTTTGCGGTACCCAGCAATCTGTCGCGTGCCGTCATGGATCAATTGGTACGGACGGGGAAGGTCGTTCGTGGATGGCTCGGTGTGGCGATCCAAGATTTGACTCCTGAGTTGGCCACGCAGTTCGGGATTACCGACACGAAGGGTGTGCTCGTGAGCGATGTCATGGCGGATAGTCCTGCGAAGAAGGCGGGATTTGAGCGCGCAGATGTCATTGTTGACTACGACGGCAAGCCGATGGATTCGCCGACGCATTTGCGGAATGCCGTTGCACAGACTCCGATCGGGAAGAAGGTCTCGGTCAAGCTGATCCGGGACAAGAAGCCGAAGACGATCGACGTCACGATTGTCGAACAGCCGAAATCGTTGGGACAGCCTGGCGCAACGGAGAGCAGGGAGTCAGCGGTGCCGACGGGTGTTCTGTCGGATCTTGAAGTCCGCGAATTGAACGAGGATCTGGCTGCCCGGTACGGATTGAAGACCACCGAGCGTGGCGTGGTGGTGGTCGGGGTCAAGTCCGGAAGCACCGCGGAGGAAATGGGTGTGCGCGAAGGCGATATTATTCTTGAAGTCAATCGCAAGGCGGTGAATTCGCTCAGGTCCTATGAACAGGCCGCTTCCGGTCTTCCCAAGGATCACGCGGTCCTCTTGCTGCTCAAACGGAAGGGCCAAACGATCTATCTGACGCTGCGGCCCTAATATTGGTTGGTCTGGTCTATCTGGTTGGTCTGGTTTATCAGGATAAGTCTTGGTTCAACCAAATAAACAAGACAAACCAAACAAACCAATTAAACGAGACAGGCGGTCTTGCACATGACCACGACTCGCTCACCTCGGATCGAGCCGATTCGTCGTCAGATTCCTTTGGTGGTGGCGCTCGTGCCCGCCGCCGGCCGCGGGCTTCGGATGGGGGGCTCTGTCCCTAAACAATATCTTTCGATCGGTGGTGAGCCGCTCATCGTTCAATCGTTGCGGATCTTGCAAGCGGCTCCCGTGATCGGCCAGATCATTCTGGCCGTTCCATCTGCAGACATTGAATATTGTCGGCATGAGATCGTGTTGCGGCATGGATTCACCAAGGTGACGAAGGTGGTGTCGGGTGGGGCAGAGCGCCAGGATTCGGTACGGCACGCGCTTGCTCAGGTTCCCTCGGACACCGACATCGTGCTCATCCATGACGCGGTCCGTCCATTTGTGACGCAACGGATGATCGAAGAGGTCGTGGCTGCGTCATGGAAAGAGGGGGCAGCGATTATCGCCCTTCCGATGCGGGATA
>JACPZN010000193.1 GCA_016195505.1 Nitrospirota bacterium
TCCGCCAACGGCATGGTTTCTCGTTGGACTGCTTATCGCTGAAGGGGTCCTCGTTGTTTCCCTGTCAAAGGGGGAGTTGCCGGGGTTTACGAAAGTCCGGATCGTTGAGCCTGACGTAGTCAAGGTCGGCGACGAAGCGCCGAACTTTCAATTGCGCGATCTTACCGGCAACGTGATGAGCCTGTCCCGGCTCAGAGGAAAAGTTGTCTTGCTGAATTTTTGGGCGACCTGGTGCGGGCCCTGCCGTGTGGAAATGCCGGCGATGGAGCAATTGTATCGCACGTTCCCACGAGGGGAGTTTGAGATCCTCGCGGTATCCACGGATCCGCAAGGTGCGGCGGTCACACGCCCATTTCAGCAGGAAATGGGGCTTACGTTCCCCATTCTTCATGATTCCGAATATCGCGTAGGCCTCACCTATGGTGCGAGAACGCTCCCGATGACCTTTATGGTCGATCGCCAGGGGATCGTTCGGCAGAAGATTTTCGGCGCTCGTGATTGGGACTCGCCTGAGGCACGTGATTTAATCAACACGCTCATGAAGTCGTAGCCATGACGCAATCCATCCCACAGATCTCGCTCATCGCCGCCTTCTCGGCCGGCCTTCTATCGTTCGTGTCCCCCTGTGTGTTGCCCTTGGTGCCGTCTTACATTTCCTACATCACCGGGCTTTCCGTCGAACAGCTGACGGACGCGTCTGAGCGGGAAAAATTCAAGAAGGCGATCGTCCTGAACTCGTTACTGTTCATCGCCGGGTTTTCCTCGGTCTTCATTGCGTTCGGGGCCTCAGCGAGTTTCTTGGGTCAAATACTCATTACCTATCAGGACCACATTCGCCGCATCGGCGGGATCTTGATCGTCGTGTTTGGGCTCTATCTCCTCGGTATCTTGAATCTGAATTTTTTAAAGATGGAGCATCGTTATCAGTTTCGCAACCGGCCGGCCGGCTATCTAGGATCGTTCCTGATCGGTATTGCATTTGCCGCTGGCTGGACGCCTTGCGTGGGGCCGGTGTTGGGATCGATCCTCCTCTATGCCAGCACGACAGACTCTCTCTTGAACGGGGTTGTGTTATTGACCTTTTATTCGTTAGGACTCGGCGTGCCGCTCTTCCTCACGGCGCTGGGTGTGGATCGGTTTCTGGCCTATTTCAAAGAGGTGCGGGCCTATCTGTGGGGCGTATCCACCGTGAGCGGAGTCTTGCTGGTTGTCGTAGGAGTGATGATCTATGCCAATTCACTCACGATGATTACGAGTTTCCTCGAGCGGTATGGCATTGGTTGGTATCTCGGTCAGTGACCTCGCCGTCAGCAGTCAGCGTTCAGCCATCAGACTGAGAACGTACCTTTCTCAAACTCCTTCGCAGCTCGAATTCAGTCGAGGAAGATTCTACTGTCGGCTGATCGCTGATCGCTGATAGTTTTTCTTGCGTCGGATCAACACCAGGCGCCGAGGCGGCAAACCGTGAAGCCTTGTCCCAGCGCGTTCGATGAAGGCACGCGAAGTGATCCAACTTGAGGGGAGGAAGGGATGGATGGCCGATGAGGTGCTTCCGGTCTGGCGCTCTGGCCTGCCGTTGGTCCAGTATCGGAAAAGGCAACCGAGTCTGGTTTTTTGGCTAGAAGGGTACCTGGTTGCGCTCCTCCAATTTTCGCCAGCAGGCTTTTCCCGTCACTAGACACTTTACTGTCTGGGTATTTTTCTGCCAGCAGTACGAGATTATCTCGTGCCCAATCGTCGGCGCCCAGTTCATGATAGGTCATGGCGAGAAAATATAAGGCATCCGGAGCGACCGGCTTATCAGGGTAGCTCTTCATAATCTGTTCGAATCGGTGTGCGGCGGCGAGGTATGACCCGCGCCGGTAGTAGAATTGGCCCACAAACAGGTGCATCTGTGCGAGCCAGTCGTGGCACTCCTGGATCTTCTGTTGGGCCTGAGCGTCATAGCGACTTCCAGGAAAGTCTTTCCGCATCCGTTCGAGCGCGATAATAGCCTTTTGCATGGGTTCAGGGTCTCGATCGATGGTTTTTGCCATCTTGAAGTGGACTTCACCGATTCTGAATGCCGCATAGGGGGCAAGCATATGGGATCGGTAGAGGTCCAGGAAGCGGTTGAACTCAACCAAGGACTCTGCGTACTCCTCCTTCTCGAAGAAA
>JACPZN010000192.1 GCA_016195505.1 Nitrospirota bacterium
CTTGCCGTCCCAAAAAAGAATGGCTTCGCCCAGTCCCGTTCCAGCAGCAATGAGTGCCAGAGCCTGTCGTTTTCTCGGTTGGGTGCCGGGGTTGAGCACCTCGAGTTCGTCAGGACGCAGCAACAAGATTCCATGGGCCGTCGCTTCGAGGTCGTTGAGCAATTGCACACGGGGAATGTCGAACTGTTTGGCGATGTGCGGGCCATCGACAACCCAGGGGAGATTGGTGGTGTGGCTATGGTTATCGATGACTGGCCCCGCGACGCCGAAGCAGGCGGCCGCAAGCTTGATGGGCTTGGTGGGTGGCAAATCTTTCCGAGTATCGTCACCGTCAGGCTCTGCAGTCTCCAGCTCGTCCAAGGGCATCGGCGGTTTGGGCGGCGTCAGGAATTCTACGAGAATCTCTTCAAGGGATTTGTAATCGGCACTGTGGAAGGACTCGAGACGAATCGGCTCGGTTCGCTCGGTGGTCCACTCATAGAGAGCAAGATTGGTTTTTGTGCCGCCGATATCGCCTGCGAGAATCATGTCTCCTCTTCACTCTGGATCTCTCACTGGCTGATGGTCAAATGTGCCGCTGCAGACTGGTCGAGCATCCAAATCAGTTGACCCGTTTCTGGCGCGACCAAGGCTGCCGGGAACGCCCGGTCTGCTGCACTCTGCGGTTCCAAGAGGGCCTGCACCATAGGAGCCTTACCCAAACCGGTGACGAGGAACAGTACCACAGACGCCCGGTTGATCACACCTAGGGTCAGCGTGAGGCGAGAGCGGATGCCTTTGGGGGCCTGTCCGACTGTGACGACCCCGGTCTTCTCCTGAAGAGCTGCCGTTCCGGGAAACAATGACGCGGTATGTCCGTCTTCTCCGAGGCCGAGAAGGATCAAGTCGATCCGGGGGAGTTCTGGAGCGGCGCAATGCGTGAGTCTCCGTAGTCGGTCTTCGTACTCCTGTGCCGCAGCCAACGGGTCTTGCAGTTCGCCTTTCATCCGGTAAATGTGATCAGGTCGAATGCCCAACGGCTGAAACAGCGCAGCCTGTGCCATCCCGAAATTGCTCTCGGGATGTTCCGGCGGCATGCAACGCTCATCCCCAAACAGAAAGAAGGTGTGGGGCCAATCGAATCGTCCCTTCCACTCAGGCGCGGTCAGGGTCTGATAGAGGGTTTTCGGGGTGGATCCGCCCGAGAGGGCGACGAGGAAACGGCCTTTGGATTGGATTGCCTGTTCGCTGATGCGAAGGATGAGCGCGGCTGAGTCACGGGCCCATCCCTGACTGTCGCGTGCGATCCGGATGTCAGGCGTGACGGGCATATCAGCGGCGGGAAATCCGACGGCGTCCCTTCTTCGTGGCTGCTCGGCGTCGGAGGGGTCGGGCAGGCGCAAGGGCTGCTGCCAACGCATTCACTGTGGTTGCTTGGTTTGGTCCTAACTGGATGCGAATGGCATGGCGATGGTGGGTGCGAAGCGATTCCAAATCACCGGCGGCCTGTGCTTGGGCTAACGTTCCGAACGAAAAGGGTTTGCCTGGGATCGCCACGTCGGGGGCCATGCGATCCACCAATTCCAAAAAGATGCCAGTGTTGGGACCGCCTTTGTGCAGTTGTCCCGTCGAATGGAGGTAGCGAGGACCGTACCCAAATGTCGTGGCGACGTGGTGCCGTGACATGAGGACTTTGCGGAGGCGCTGTACGGCTCTTTCGAATGAACGTGAAGGGGTTGTGTACGCCAGAAGGGAGACATACGCGCCAGGCTGAAGATGGCCTGAGAGGTCTTGCGCTGCTTGTTTGGGATGGCTGCTCGCTTGTTCCGGTAGACGTCCTGTCGCTTGGAAGATTCCCAGGACCCGATTGGTGTTATCTTTGCTCTCCTGCACATTCGGCTGGTCGAAAGGATGGATGCCGAGTATGTGTCCTGCGATGGCCGTGGCGAATTCCCATCGGAAGAACTCGGCTCCCAGATCATAGCGATCACGGAGATCGAACTGGAGAACCGGATGTTGGGCTTTGGCGAGTGCCTGAACCTCTCGATCGAGAGCGTTGTTCTTCTCTCCCTTGAGCCGCAGATAGACAAAGAAGCGGTCTGCCCCATAGGCAGTTGGCGCCAGGACCGGTTCTTGCGCGACGGGAATGAGACCGGTCCCCTCCTTGCCGGTGCTCTCGGCGAGGAGCTGTTCAACCCAGAGGCCGAAGGTTGCAAGGGGCGGTGAGGCGATCACGGTCACTTTGTCGCGTCCGATTTTGGCGAGGCTTCCCATGGCGGCGCCGAGATAGGCACCAGGATTTGATTCGATGGCGGTGTGTGCACGACATCGCTCCGCCATGCCGGCCGCCCGATCCAAAAGCCGAGGGACATCGAGCCCGAGGAGTGCGGCGGGAACGAGGCCGAATAACGAGAGGACCGAATACCGCCCACCGATGTCGGCAGGATTGGAGAAAATCTGTCCAAACCCACAGTCCCGGGCCATCTTCTCCAGGCCAGTGCCCGGATCGGTGATGGCGACGAATTGATTCCCCCCATGATTGCCCTGGGCTTTTGACACGAGGTTCCAGAAATGGGCGAAGAGCGACATGACTTCAATGGTTCCACCGGATTTACTCGCGACGAGAACGAACGTTCGGGCTGGGGTAATGGCCCTCGTCACCTGTCGAACCCATCCGGGAACGGTCGAGTCGAGGACCCAGAGTCGAGGAGAGCCTTTCTGAGGTCCAAACGAGGTACGCAGGACTTCCGGCCCAAGGCTGCTTCCTCCCATACCCAGCAGCACAACATCTTTGATGTTCATATCCTTTGCTGCCGCCACACAACGTTGTAGGTTTTCAATCTGCTGTCGCATCTGGCCCTGGAGGGTCAACCAGCCAAGGCGGTCGGTAATCTCTTTGGGATCCGGCTTCCATAGCCGATGGTCTTTTGCCCACAGACGATCAATAACCTGCCCACGACTCAGGGCCTCAAGGGTCGAACTGACCGTGGATTCCAACGATGATGCAAGCTTGTCGCGCAATGGTATGGACATGGATGCTCCCTCGGACAAATCGGTGTGGGGCGGTCGGCGGGTATCTTATGAATCCAGGGCGGAAAAGGCAACGTCGACTCCGTACAAGGCTTCTCTACCTACCTACTTATTATCGGTTGTTCTGCGAATCACTAACGGCATGCCATCGACGAGCGACCAGGCCAAGGATTGTGCCTGCTCGACAGATAGCGTCAATTGGAGATGAGGGCCCTGTGCAGCGGACTGGTCCGTCAAGAACGAGTCTCCCCAATGCTTCAAGTTCCTCCACCATGTTTTCCCGAAGGAGACAATTCCCTGAAGCGGATTGTCTCCTGCCGAAGGGATCACGTCGATGGCCAGCGGCGGAGTGAACGACAACGCATAGTCGTCGGGCATGTCGACAAGTGAAATCGGTGCTTGCTCGATGGTCGCGCTGGGATCGATCTTCCGCCGCACGACCGGAGGTCGTGCAACCAATCGATGGATGCCTTTCAAGTCTTGCGGTGACTTAGCAGACCACGTGGCGATGGGAATTCGATGGAGTTCGACAGCAGGACCTTTGATTTGGATGGTGCGAGTGACGAGATCGATGAGAATGTAGGTCTGGGGACGAGCCGCCAGCTTGAGTTCTTCCTCGAGAACACGAGATGCCTCCTGCACCGAGCTTGGATCGTTGAGGTTAAGGTCTGGAAACGCCTCGATGTCCTTTGCCCAACTTGAGGTGGCGAATGAGAGCAGGAGGAGAATTGCGCAGAGGCTCATGGATGGTTTCTGCGCCGGCGGCGAGTAATCAGAAAATCATGATCGGTGTCCCGACCCGAGCGAACTGGTAGACACTCTTGAGATCGTCGTCATTCAGTCGGATGCAACCATGCGTGACGTTTTTCCCCAACAGGCGTGTGTAGAGCGTGCCATGGATGAAATAACCTTTCCCGAATCCTAACGCATACTCGCCAAGGACACCCTGCTCCACGCGATCGGCCGGATTCTTGGGAACCATGAGGCCTTCTTCGACAAAGGCCCAATCAGGCTTCACCCAGGCGGGATTGGTGAGTTTCGACTGCACAAGGAACTCTCCGCGTGGCGTATCGAATACCCATTGGCTATTGCCGGCTCCCGGTTTGTCGAGAATAGTGCCACTGCCGGTCGAAGCCATAGCGTCGAGGACAACCTCCTGTTGACGCTTCACGTAGAGATGGTTCCGAGCCGTATCTACTAAAATATAGGGTTGGTGCGGCATGAGTTGGGACAGTTGCTTGGAGAGCGTTTTGTACCGTGATCGGAGGCTACGAACGCTCGCTTCGTCGAGCGCAGAAGACTGGAAACCTTCAGGGTTTGGAAATAACATCTGACTGCTGGACGGCACGCCGGCTACCAGCAGTCCGACGAGGATCATCGCTGAGAGAGAAAACGGTACCCGCGCCATGAGCTTGTACTCAGGTTTCTTCTTTTCGATTCCCTAACTGGGCCAAGGCAAGCGCGACTGAATTCTGTCCCGACAATGCACCGACGATGGTGACCGCTGTGTCCGTGGAGAGGTAGCCATGTGCGGGTTGTCGAGCATGATGCAGCCAAGAGTCTGCGCCATGAGTTCGTTCTCCACTCCATGGATTTCAATTTGGCCGCCGATACTCTTGGCCGAGGCGATCCTTCCCGATTTCTTGGCCAGTTCGAATCGCCGACGATCCACCGCATTCGGATAATCCAAGGCGAGGGCGCGGTAGAACTGTGTTTGCCCCTGACCACGCATGGCGGTCACACGGTAGCGACCTTCCGGCGTCGCTCCGTCCCCTTGGAACTGCTTCTCCCGAATACCGTTAAACCCCAGACGGACGGGATATGATAGCACCTTGCGCCCGTTCTTGTAGAGGGTCAATACCCGGTCGGCTTTACTAACGACGATTGCGGTTGACCGGTGTACCCGTGACCATTCGATCGTCTGGCTGGCCATGGCCTGCCAATGGGCAATCCGCTTGTCGTCGGCATAACGTCCGAGCTCCCGAGTCAACACAGCCGTCTGGGCCACAAGAGCATGGCTTGCTCTCTCCGCAGTCTGAATGGATCGTTGGTAGTCTTTCTGTTCAAAGAAGGAGCGGGCCTGTTTGATGAGCAAGTCGGTTTGGACTGGTTTTTCTCCCAGCGCGATGCGGCCATCAATCGAATCGACTTGTGAGGCAACGAACTGGAAACGTTCTTCAAGGCGGGCGAGCGTGGATTCTGCAGTCCGTCGTTGGGCGGCTTGTCGGTGATTCAGCCGGGCGATGGTACTTCCACCCTCGACATGCAACCGTCTGAGTTCATCTTCGATGTCGTTGGATTCCCATGGCCATCTGATGAGATCATCATCAGACTGCACACGCGCCTTGAGCGAAACCCATTGTCGCGCAAAGTAGGCATACTCCTCAGGCGCCGCCTCTGGAGCGCGCAAGGCGATCAAGTGGCGATCAATGGCTTCAATTTCAGCAATCAGGTCCGGCGGAACAGCCTGGACGCATCCGGCTAAGACGATAGCGCAGATGCTCCAGGCGATGAGCGCACGAGGTGGTTGCCTATATGCCATGAAAGAATTCTATCCTACTTTTTCTTTGACGGAGAGGGTTTTCCCTTTCCCACCTTTGCTAAAGCGTTTTGAATTTCGGCCGACACGGTCTGGCTTTTATCATGGATGGCCTTGGCTTGGGTCTGTGCGGCTGGGTAATCTTCTTTATCCAACGAGAGCTGAACCTGGTTCAGTGACGCCTTGAGGGCTTCCGCATCGTTCTTAATCGCTTCAAGCGCCGCACGATCCTTTCCAACCGGTGCTTTGGCAACCAGGTCCAGGGTGGATTTCACTGCCTCTTGCGCGACCTGTTGAGCCTGCAGGGCGCCGGCTTTCGCCTCTTCTTTCTTCTTCGCCGCTTCGGTCTTTACCCGTTCGCTGTCGGCTTTGGCAGAGGCTGCAAGCTGTTCGGCCTTGCCGTAATCCCGAAAGAGGGCAAACTTTCCATCCTGATCTCCGACCTCTTTCTTCAAGGCAGCGAGGGTGCCCTCAAGTTTTGCGTATTCTTCGGCGGTGTATGTCGCGGCACCACTCTGCTGTGCTTCCTTGACAGCCTTCTCTGCTGCCTCGATTTGTTCTGCAGGGGGCTTTGCACATCCGGTCACCAATAGGACAGCAAGGGCAAGGGGTGCGAGGGCCTGTGTTGTCTGCATCATAAGTCTCCTCCTTAGAAACTCAACGGAAATCGCTGCGCTAATCGTTCCCTGTTCCCCTGACTAGTGGCCGATGTCGAGCGAACGCGCTAAGTTCTGTATAACAGCTGCTGTTGATATTGGGAATGCTAGAAACTTCTGTATTACAGCAAGCTCGGTGCCAGGGGGAGGTTTTCCTGCATGACAAAAATGTCTAGTAATTCGGATACTTGAACGGTCAGCCACGCAAGACCTGTCTTGGTATTCTGTGGCGGTCTGGTGTCATCAGGGCAAAAGCGCCTCAAGAGTAGGCGCTTTGCCGGACAGAGTGATTTGTCCAAGAAGACATAAAAAGGTGAGCAATCCACAAAATTGACAGGTTGGAGAGGCACTCATATAATGCATTCCTTGTTTTGAACGTACGCATTATCGATGGAATGAGGGGAGCGTCATGTCATTCACGTCTCAGCAGCCGTCCAACTTAAAGAAGAAACGCGAGCACGGTTTTCGAAAACGAATGAGCACAAAGAACGGCCGTAGGGTTTTAGCCCGCCGACGGGCTAAAGGGCGGGCACGGTTGACGGTCTAAACCGCTGTGCCTGGTCTGCAAAGTGCTCTCCGGTTTGCTTCCCAGCTTCTTCGCGCTGCTTTTTGGGTTGTGTGCGTTCACCTGCCACGAACATTCCTTCCCAGAATCCTGATGGATGGCGCGCTGCGGTGGGCTGGTCTTTCTAGTGATGTCAAAGCCACAAGAACAGAAAGGCATTTTCTTGCATGCCAGCCGGGATATTGAAACGGTCAAGCGTCACGGACGACGGATCTCGACGACGCTTTTCAATCTGTTGGCTTACAAGATGGATGATGCTCCCAGTCGGGTTGGGATTGTTGTCGGCAAACGATTCGGGAACGCGGTCCGGCGTAATCGGGCAAAGCGAGTCTTTCGTACACTTGTGAGACAGGTGCACCAGGATTTGGTCTCAGGCCAGGCCCTTCTCGTGTTCCCAAAGCGGGAAGCGCTTTTGCAGCCATCCGAAGAGTTGAAGCGGATGTGGGAGACGACGCTACAGCGCATTCATCTTCTTCGGCCAAGGTCAGGTTGAGATGCGACATCTGTGTCTGTGGACCATTCGAGGGTATCGTGTTTTGATTTCTCCCTTGCTCGGCCGGGTATGCCGATTCGAGCCGACCTGCTCGCAGTATGCCCTGGATGCGGTCACTCGATACGGCACGTTGCAGGGACTCGGCCTGGCACTGGTTCGCCTCATGAAATGCCATCCCTTCCACCCCGGGGGAGAAGACCCAGTCAAATAACGGCGACGCCGTTCTAAGGAAAGTAGAACCCCCCTTATGGAAAAGCGTGTCATTGTATTCTTGGTGCTCTCACTTGCAATTATCTTTGGCTATGAGTATGCGCTCAGAGAACTTGGAGTGATCCCTCAGCAACCTACAACCTCGGAACCAACGGTACCTTCGGCGAGCCAAGCACCTTCACCATCAGTCATATCTCCAGCGACTGAGCCTTCAAGCGTCCCGGCCAAAGAGACGGCTCCCGTGCAGAGTGCGACGGAGGATGTGCAACGGCGTGAACAGGAAACCGGATCGACGGCAGCAGAAGCAGTTGAAGTGGAGACGAATCTCTATCGTGCTAAATTCACGCCCCGTGGGGCGGTGATGACGAGCTGGGAACTCAAGCGGTATCGCGGCAGCTTGGCTGAGCAGCCAGCCGTGCAGCTTGTTAGGCAAGGCGGAAAATTTCCAGGGCCGTTGGCGGTCATTCCGGACGATGCAGCTGTCGCCAAGGAATTGGGCCAGGCAATCTATAGGGTCGAGAGAGATTTCGCGACCCTCGACCAAACTCATCCCACCGGCCATTTGACGTTCTCTTATGAGAACGGACCGACAGGCGTGCGGCTCGAAAAACAGCTCACATTTCATGCCGAGAGCTATGTGGTGGACGTCGCTCTGAAGCAAAGCGGCCTTGATGGATCAATGAATGTCGTGTTGGGGACGAACTTCGGCATTGTTGACTGGGGAGAAGGGTTTATCGGTTCGATCGGGTCGGCTTCGCTGGTCGACGGCAAGGTTGAAAAGGAAACGCCAGACTCCGAACTGGAGCGTAAGGGGGCTGTACAATGGGCGGCGTTGCAGGACAAATATTTTTTGTCCGCCCTAATCCCCAAGCAAAGCTCAGCCGTCTTGGTCAAGAAAGAGGGAGAAAAGCTGGTTTCCACTGTGGTTCGCATGCCGGCCCCCTCGACCGGAGCGACGCTTGGGTTTGAGCTTTACGCCGGCCCAAAGGAGTTTGACACCCTTCGAAACCTGCAAATAGGCTTGGAGGATACGATTGATTTCGGTTGGTTTATTTTTGGAAGTTGGGATGTGGTCAGAGCCGTGGCTAAGCCGATTTTCTATGTGCTGCGTTTTATCAACGACTATACACATAACTATGGATTGACGATCATCATCTTGACCATTGGCATCAAGCTGCTATTCGTCCCCTTGCAGTACAAGAGCTATAAGTCCATGAAGCAAATGCAGGTGATTCAACCGAAGGTCGCGGCTATTCAAGAAAAGTTTAAAGAGGAACGGGATCGCCTAAATAAGGAGCTGATCAAGCTCTATCGAGATCATAAAGTAAATCCAGTCGGCGGTTGCCTGCCGATGGTGCTACAGATGCCCGTATTTGTCGCACTGTTCAACATCTTGTACATGACGATTGATCTACGTCAGGCACCGTTAGGCCTGTGGATTACCGACCTTTCGGTGCAGGATCCCTATTACGTGTTGCCGATCATCATGGGCGGCACAATGATGATCCAGCAGAAGATCACTCCTACGACAATGGATCCGACGCAGGCGAAGGTGATGCTGCTGTTGCCGGCCTTCATGACGTTCCTTTTCATCAATTTTCCCGCTGGGCTGGTACTGTATTGGTTGACGAACAATACGCTGACCATCGGACAACAGATCTTGACGGATCGATTCATTTTTCAGAACCGTTCACTGCTCTCGGCCACCGATGCAGAGGCTGAGAAGAAGTGACGCAGACTCAATTTTCAGCCTTTCCGGTTTTCGGACCGTTGTGGGCCAGACTAACGAGAGCATGTAACTGTCCCCATGGATCGAGCACCTGAGGACACGATTTGTGCCGTTGCGACCCCACCGGGTGAGGGGGGCATCGGTATCGTTCGACTGAGCGGACCACATGCGCTCGCTATAGCGGAGAAAATTGTTCGATTACGATCAAACCAGTCGATCGTGTTGGTCTCTTCCCATACGCTCCACCTGGCCGATATTCTCGACCCAGAAATACCTCCTGGCGGCGATGAGTCCGTTCGAAACCACACTCGACAACATGAGCGAGTTATCGACGAAGGTTTGGTCGTGTTCATGAAAGGGCCTCGATCTTTCACGGCTGAGGACGTGGTGGAGATTCACTGCCACGGGAGCAGTGTCGTCCTGGGGCGGGTTGCTGAAGCTTGCGTAACCGCCGGCGCCCGCCTGGCCCAACCGGGAGAGTTTACCAAGCGGGCGTTTTTGAATGGGCGTTTGGATTTGACTCAGGCGGAGGCGGTTCTCGATACGATCAAGGCGAAATCTGATGTTGCGCTCAAGATCGCCCAACGTCATCTCAGGGGGGAATTGGGGCGGCAGGTAGATCAACTGCGAAGTCGACTCCTGGGTCTGTTGGCGCAGGTCGAGGCTGGGATTGATTTTGTTGAAGAAGATATCTCGTTTATTGGACGAGCGGACCTGACCTCGTCTCTTCAAAAAACACTTGCTGAGATCTTTGCGATGCTTGCCACGGCAGAGAGCGGGAGAGTGCTTCGAGAGGGTGCACGTGTGGTCATCGTTGGTCGGCCAAACGTGGGGAAGTCAAGCCTGCTGAATAGTCTGCTCCAGGAGAACCGGGCGATCGTGACGGACATTCCAGGAACCACACGGGATGTTATTGAAGAATCAGTGGTGTGGGATGGCCTTATGATTACGTTGGTAGATACAGCTGGTCTTCGTGAAACCACAGACGTGGTGGAACAGGAAGGGATGAAGCGAACGAGATCGGCGCAGGAGCAAGGAGATATGGTTCTATATGTCTTCGATGCAGCAGAACTCCATGAGAAGAACTTGATTGAGTTCGTCCCTCTGCCGGGTGGTGACCAAGATCTGGTACTCATCAACAAGATTGATTTAATAGACGCTTCGTCATTGAAGCGGTTGTCTGGGTGGGTCGAGGAACGCACGACTTGCAAGGTCTTGCCCCTGTCTGTGCGAACGGGTGCGGGTTTGGAGGAGTTGAAGAAATCGATCCGATCGCATTTGTCGCAAGTCTCATTAGAGACCGACCAAGGGGTGCTAGTCACAAACGTGCGTCATCGTCGGGCGTTAGAGCATGCTGGAAGCTCGATTCGAGAGGCACTGGATTCGGTCCGCAACGGAGTGGAACTTGAGTGCATAGCGGTGGATCTTCGGGGTGCCGCTGATGCACTCGGGGAGATTACGGGCGTGATCACTTCCGATGATATATTGGACCGGATCTTTTCTGAGTTCTGCATAGGCAAGTAAGAAAAACCGATGCCCTTGGAATTTGACGTCATCGTAGTGGGTGGTGGCCATGCCGGGTGCGAGGCGGCGCTGGCTTCAGCGCGAATGGGCGCCAAGACATTGCTCCTGACGATGGAGCGGGGTCGGATCGCGCAGATGTCGTGCAATCCTGCCGTTGGCGGGATTGCCAAAGGGCACCTGGTAAAAGAAATCGATGCCCTCGGCGGTGAGATGGGAAGGAATACGGATCTCGCCGGTATTCAGTTTCGATTCATCAATACGAGCAAGGGTCCGGCGGTACGGGCATTGCGTGCGCAATGTGACAAGGCCCTCTACAGCGCGGCCATGCAGGCGACGCTTGCTGTTCAGAGCCACCTTACGATTACCGAGGAAGTCGTCGATCGGCTCCTCACGGTCGGAGGGTCTGTAACCGGCGTCGTGACGGGTTCAGAGGAAACGATCGCTGCCAAGGCCGTTATACTTACCTCAGGAACATTCCTTAAGGGCCTTATCCATATCGGCCTCAACCATTTTCCGGCCGGTCGCGCAGGAGAGGTATCAGCGGAACACTTGTCTGATTGCATGCGGGATCTCGGATTTGAAGTTGGGCGCCTGAAGACCGGCACCCCGCCTCGATTGGACAAAGACACGATTGATTTTTCCGTCATGATTCCCCAGCCCGGGGACGATCCGCCTCCGCCCTTTTCGCACCGCACACAGAGAATTACGACCAGGCAAGTCTTGTGTCATTTGACCTATACGAATCGACAAACACATGAAGTCATCCAAGAAAATCTTGATCGCTCACCTTTGTACAGCGGTGTGATTGAATCAGTAGGGCCAAGGTACTGTCCTTCCATTGAGGATAAGGTAGTCCGCTTTGCGGAAAAAGAACGACACCAGATTTTTATTGAACCGGAAGGACTCAGTTCCAAAGAGTATTACCCAAACGGTATTTCAACCAGCCTCCCTGTTGATGTCCAGGCAGCCTTGCTCAAAACAATTCCTGGGCTGGAACGAGCTACAATGCTCAAGCCAGGCTATGCAATCGAGTATGATTATTTCCCACCTCGTCAACTCCACCAGACGCTTGAGACGAAATATGTCGCCGGTTTGTACCATGCGGGGCAGATCAACGGAACTTCTGGCTATGAGGAAGCGGCCGCACAGGGCCTAGTGGCCGGCATCAACGCTGTTCTGAAGTTGAGGGAAAAACCATCCCTGATTCTCGATCGATCTCAGGCCTACATCGGGGTCTTGATCGATGACCTCATAACAAAAGATACGTATGAGCCCTATCGAATGTTTACGTCCAGAGCGGAGTATCGGTTGCTACTTCGTCATAGCAATGCAGACTTACGACTTATGCAGATCGGATATCGAGTTGGATTGATTGAAGACGAAACTTACGACAGGCTAATGCGGAAAAAGACAGCGATAGAGGAAGAAATTGTGCGTCTGAATGAGGCAAGGCCGCAATTGACCGAAGCGGTGCGTTCAAGGACTAGAGGAACCTACCTTCAAGACATTTCTCCTGTACAGACCGTTGCACAGATCCTGAAGAGGCAGGAGTCGAACTATAAGGATCTCTTAAGAACTCTCGAAATATGTTCGATTGAAGACGTTGCAATTGCAGACGAAGTAGAGCTTGAAATCAAGTATGAAGGATACATAAGGCGACAGCTCCAGCAGATTTTGAAATTCAAGAAACTTGAGCAAAAGCTTATCCCACAAACCTTCGATTACGACATCGTTTCAGGGTTTTCACGGGAAGTTCGAGAAAAGTTCAAAATGGTAC
>JACPZN010000217.1 GCA_016195505.1 Nitrospirota bacterium
CTCGCTTGTCCAGCGTGGTGATCTTCGGAGCAGCGATGACCTTGCTCAACCCCAGCAATTCTCCAGCAGACAACCGCATGTCCAATCCAAATCCATCGGCCAGCTTGCCAAACGTCCAGCCGATTGACGGAACAGCCGGCAATCCACCGACTTGGGCGGGCAGATTCACCAGGAAGTCTCTGGTGATCGTGTTATTTCCCGTTCCGGCAGCGTTCGCAAACGCACCGGTGACGTTGCCAACCAAATGGAAATCATTGGGCGCAAAGTTAGAATCCTTGACGCCCCACTGGATCCCCAACCCCCTGGCATACACCGTGTCTGCCTGAACAATGCGCGCCTCAATCTGAACTTGAGGAACCTCCAAGTCCAGCCCCTCGACAAGCTGCTTCACGACTGCCAGCTTGGTTTCCGTCTCCCTCACGATCAGCGCGTTACTTCCCTGGTTAAATTGCATCACGCCACGCGGGCTTAAATATGTCCGTAGTGACTGCATAAGCTCCTGGGCCTGGAGATTTCTGATGTAGAACACACGGTCAACCAATTCTTCAGCTTTCGTCTTGGAGTCTTTGGCCCTCGCCTCTTCATCCTGTTGCTTCGCAAGATTTGCCAGACTATCCACCCATACAATCGTCCCTTGACGAATCATGCCAAGCCCATTCATCTTCAAGAGCATGTCCAACGCCTGGTCCCACGGCACGCTCACGAGCTTCATGGTGACCTTGGACTTGACGCCTTCTCCAACCACAATGTTGAAACCGCTAACCTCGGCAATCAACCTGAGGATATTGGTGATGTCTGCCTGCTGAAAATCAAGGGAAATGCGTCGCCCTACAAAACGGGTCTGTCCAGCCACAACGTCGTCGGATCGGCTATCTTTCTCAGCAGGTACACCGTCCGTCGCCATCTGAACTCTTTGTATCTTAAATTGTGATTGTGCGGGTCCGATGATTTTTGTGGCACGTTGAGCGGTGCGACCCATCGGTTCGAAGAGGGTTCTGGATTCTTGGCGCGCCAAGGATGGGGCGCCTTCGCTGCCTTGAGCTTGAGATAGCGCCACATTGGAGGGAGAACCTTTACTCTCATTAGGCTTCAGCGTAACCAAGACCTTATTGTCCTTCTGATTGAGTGAAAACACCGGACGTTCGTGTACGTCGAAAACAAGCCGGACTTTATCGGCGTGATGCCCAACTCTGATCTTTTTCAACAAGCGATGATCACCTCGTACGACAGAATGCCGGAGCGCAGAGGACACGGCTGGAATATCAATGACCAAACGAGATTCATCCAGTAGCCTTGCGTCAGGAAATAACTTGCCGTCACCTATGACAGCCACCGTCACCTCATCCCCTTCAGGGTGAACCTCAATCCTTGTCACCGACTGGGCCGGCAACGCAACGATGTCCTTCTCAACTTTCACGAGATCGCTCTTTCCAACCGCGCCAGCCTCATCAGGAAGAAGTGTTGTTTCGGCTCGCGCGCTCAGGGCGATAAAACAAAGCCCTAAGGCTCCGATGAAACGCGTGGTTGTTAGCACACTATCCGCTCTAGAAAATAATGGTTTCATTCTGAGCCCTCTTTCGGATGGAGGAGCTTGACATATTCACGCTCCTGCTTCTTGCCATACACATCAGTAAACCGCTCTTGCACGATAATGCCTCGTTCTGTGACTGCGCTGACGACCCCATTATTTTGCCCGATTCTTGTCCCTCGCCGAACGGTATACCCATGTCCTTCCGGTGTTTGGACCATAGCGGTATAGCCGTACGCCCCCCACACAATCGCAATCAGATTGAGCTCCGTCAGCGTCACACGTTGCAGCGGGGGAAGATTCACGTCAACCTTACCCAGCTGGAGCTCCTGTAAAACCGGAGCAAACGGATCTCGACGCCCCGAAGGATCGTAGCCAAATCCAACCCCACCGTCAGCAGATAGTGGCAACTGGGACGGCAGCTGTGCTACCGGACTAGAAGATGGCGTCTCTGTAGCCGAGATTGGTGCCCTCGGAATGTCCGGAACAGACGACATCTTGATGGAATCTTGCCTCATGGGGTTTATTTGCTTCTGAACGAGAGGAGTACCAGCGTGGACATTTTCGTTCCCCAATGAAACAAGACACAGGCAAGCCGCCACAACTCCGTGAATCAGGTGAAAATGTCCCTGAGATCCTCTCATATCCCGAATGTGCATGGCCTCTCGATTCCTCTATATCATCTATTTGCCGGTTTGAACTGCCTTGGTTGCAGCAGCCGGAACCGGCGTTGCTGGAACCGGCTTCTCCTGTGGAGCTGCATAAGCGACTAAGTCGAACGTCGTTTGCGATACGATCCGCCCTTGTTCTGTCTTTGGAGATCCCATCTTGAGACCAGACACTGTAATGATTCGAGGGAGTCGGTTGATGCGGTCGAAGAACAGCGCTGCCGTATGATAGACTCCTGATACTTCGACATTCACCGGCATTTTCACGAAGAGCTTTGATGCATCTTCAGATTGCGCTCCAGGTTTCCACAATTTGATGTCGAGTCCCAATCGTACGCCAAGATCAGAAACCTGCTTCAACAGCATGATGGCTTCTTCTTCCGGAGGGAGCCGTTCCTTCTTCTTGGCTAACTCAATTTCAAGCTGCTTATTCGCAGCAATCAATTCATCGAGATGCTTCACTTTTATGGAGAGCGTTTGAATTTCAGTTTCCAATTTTCCGTTCTCTGCTTGTAGCGCCACAATGGCCGCCGACTTGGGCTCCGCAATATAAAAATAGAACCCAGCAATGATGCCGCCGACAAGAAGGAGCAAGAGCGCAGCCTTCTGCGGAGCCGGGACATTGCGAAGCGCATCAAAATTCAGTTGAGGTCGCGCCATACCTACCCCTTCAGGCGAAAAACCAATCGAAACTGGTACAAGTTGATCTTGTTCTCGACCGCAGCCTTACTTTCCTGGAGATTAATACCGGTAAAATAGTCTGTTCGTCGTAAATTGTTGACAAATTCAACCACGTCGTCGTTCGTTAGCGCCTTTCCTTCCAATTCAACCGTATCGGACGCCAAACCCAACTTCGTCAGCCACACCTTGAGCGGCTCAAGGCTCTGGCTTACATGATCGAGAACCTTCACAGGCCCCATTCTTGACTGTTCCAGCTGATCAATGATTCGATTCTTATCTTCAAGAAGCTTTTTCCTTTGTTCAAAATCCTGGACTTGCTTCACCTGCTCTTTCAGTTGAGCCACTTGCTTTTCTTTATCTCGTTTCTCCTCTTGCCGCGCCTCGATTTCACTATCAAGAGAGGCCGAATACCACCAACATCCTGCCAAAGTAATCAGAAGCACCCCGACACCGAGAAGCGCCTGTGCCCGCACATCATATTGAGGCTTTGCCGCTCTTCCCTTGGGCCCCCCAGGCAGAAGATTAATGCGAATCATCGGTCACCCACCGCTCTCAATGCCAGCCCAACGCCGACTGCCGCCGATGGAGCGAGCTCGGCCAACGCATCAGGATCAAAGTCGCTTCCCGTAACGTCGATCTCGGCGAACGGATCGGCCACTTCCACGGGCATTTGCATCCGATCACCAAGTTGCTGGATCAGCCCCTTGGCTTTCGCCACACCACCACACACAAGAACTCGATCGAGTTCAGCATTGGCGGTAGAAGTTTTGAAATAGTCCACAGTCCTTGCGATCTCCGACGCGACTTCTCCGTTCACACTGTCCATGACAGTGCCGAGTGACGCAGAACCGGAGTCGCCAGCACGTTCCCCTTTTTTACTCTCTTCAGCCTCCTCAAAGGACATGCCCAGCTCACGCTGAATAGCCTCGGTGTAACGATTACCCCCCAGGGGAATGTCCCGAGTAAACAAGGAAGATCCGCCGCGGATGATGTTCACGTTCATCACGCTCGCGCCGAGATTGACCAGCGCCGTGGTTTCATCCTGCGCCATCGGGTAATTGATGGCGTGCATATTTTCGATCGCAAAGGCGTCTACGTCCATCACCATCGGAGTAAGACCAGCTCCCTTGACAAGCTCGGTCAACTCATTGATCTTGTCTTTTTTGGCGGCAACAAGAATAACCGACATATCCCCCTGTCGGTCTCCCGAAGGGTCGGGAGGCAACACGTGAAAGTCGATATTCACTTCGTTGATATCGAAGGGGATGTATTGTTCGGCTGCCAACTTCACCTGTCCTTCCAATTCTTCGTCAGGCATGGGAGGCAGACTGATCTTTTTTACAATGACGGCATGCCCGGATATCGAGATCGCCACGTGCTTATTCTTGACGTTGGACTCATCAAACAATTCCCGAATGGCCGATACGACGCGCCCCTCGTCCATGACGGTCCCGTCGACAATTACTTCCGGTTCA
>JACPZN010000002.1 GCA_016195505.1 Nitrospirota bacterium
GGTTCCGAGTGCAGAGACGCATGCGGTCGATCGAAATCTCCTGGTCGCGGCAGCGTTGGGCGCAGCTCCACAAGGTAGACCGCAATTCCGATTCAAGCTGTCGGATGCAGACATGGCGACCGTTCGTGATGCATTCAAACGACAAAGCGCCTCAATTGATAAACCATGGGTGGCGATGAATGTGTCGGCGCGCTGGCCTACGAAGCGGTGGCCGCTTCGTGCCTTCGCCGTTGTCCTCGATCAATTGCACCATGAAGGCCTTGGTCCGGTTGCCGTGATCGGAAGTTCCGACGAGCGGCATGACGCGGACCAGCTGGGGGCCCTGACAAAAAGCCCATTTATCGATCTGACCGGTGAAGTCCCACTCGGGTGTCTACCGGCGCTTCTTTCGAAAGCTGCCCTGATGATTACGAACGATTCTGGGCCGATGCACGTCGCTGCTGCGCTTGGGACTCCGGTCTTGGCACTGTTCGGGCCGACCAGTGCGGTTCGGACGGGCCCTTATGGGGATGGTCATCGTGTGTTGACGGAGCAGGTCCCCTGTAGCCCCTGCTTCAGCCGAGTCTGCCGGCACTCCCCCGAGATGGAGTGCCTTCATCTTATCACGCCGACCGATGTGGTCGAGGCTGCGCGGCGTCTGTTGACCACGCATGCGATATTCCGATGAATGTCCTGGTCGTTCGGCCGGACGGGATCGGTGATGTGGTCCTTTCCCTCCCGGTGGCGTCACAGCTGAGGCGACTGATTCCTCATGTGAGGATTGGATTTCTCACCAGTCCGGTCGTGGCGCCCATCCTCGATCGCCATCCCGATGTGGATTATGTGCGGACGATTCGTTGGGTAGATCCGTTGAGGGATCTGCAAGCCGCCTTTTCCGGTGTGGATACCGCGGTCTTTCTCAAGCCCTTCCGCCGTCTGATGTGGGCGGCATTTCTTGCGCGCGTTCCGATCCGCGTGGCCACAGGATTTCGCTGGTATAGCTTGCTGGCCAATCGGCGCATTTATGATCATCGCAGCGAGTTCTTGAAACATGAATCGGAATACAACGTCGAGATGTTGAAGGGACTCGGGTTGAACCCCCTGGCGGTGACTCGTCCTAGGGTGACTCTGAGCGATATTGAACGGAATGCCGGAGAACGTCGATGGACCGGCTTGCCGAGCCCGCGTGTCGTGATTCATCCCGGCGGTTTCTCCGCGCGCCGCTGGAGATTGGAGCGCTACCTCGATCTCACCATTGAGCTTGCGCGCGAAGGGTATGGGGTGGCACTCACGGGTAGCGACGAAGAGCGAGTCGAGTTTGAACGCGAGATGCTCTCGGATGCCACTCTTCCACCCGGGATCAGCAATCTCATGGGCCGGCTCTCAGTCCGGGAATTGATGGCTGTGATTGCCAATGCCCACGTCGTCGTCTCCGGGGCAACCGGACCGGCCCACCTTGCGGCTGCCCTCGGCATTGCGACGGTCAGCTTGTTCGATCCCCGGCGCAATAACTTGCCGGTGAGATGGAAGCCGCTGGGAGTGGGAGTCCTACTTCGCCCCGATGTTCCAACGTGCGAAAAATGCATCGGCGAAGCCTGTCCCTACTGGGACTGCCTCGATCGGTTCAGCGTCCACCAGGTTGCCTCTCACATAGCTCAAGTCGCGAAGATCCCCTCAGCGTTAACTGTGCTCCATATATAAAGGGGCCCTGTGAGGTCTACCCAATATATAGGTTTTGTGCTTGACTCCCTTATGCATCTGTGTTCATATTCTGAACGTAAGAGATCTAGCGTCTAACCATATGAAACTTCAAGGCCAACGAGATCTTCTTCTGTTGACAGAGCTGGAACGAGACGGTGCCGTTACACAGCGCTCCCTCGCCACAAAGCTGGGAGTCGCCCTTGGTCTTACCAATCTCTATCTGAAGCGGCTGGCGCGAAAAGGGTACATTAAGATCACCACGATTCCTTCCCACCGAGTCCGCTATTTGTTGACTCCGCAAGGGTTTACCGAGAAGTCACGTCTCACCTACCTCTACATGCAGTATTCGCTGTCTCATTACCGGGATATGCGCGCTCGGCTCAGAGAAGCTCTGTCGAGTGCGACCAGGAATGGTGTGAAACGAGTAGTCATCTATGGAACCGGTGAACTGGCCGAGATGGCCTATCTTTCGCTGCGCGAAATGAACATGACTTTGGTCGGATTTGTTGACGATGGGCAGTGCGATTCGTTCCTGTCCTATCCCGTCTGGCGGCCGGAAGTGCTGGCCGGTTGGGAGTTCGATGCGGTGTTGCTGGCGGATATTGAACAGACCGCCCGGCACATCGAGAAACTGGGGCACTATCACGTTCCAGATGGAAAGATCTTAGCGCTCGGACCGTCGGTGTGAGCGATCTGGAATCGGGCCGTTTTCGTGTTCGCTGTAAGTGAGAGGGCGAAGCTGTCTCCGAAGATGTTCATTTGGTTGATCGGCTTGTCTGGTTTATCTGGTTATTTTAGAACTAAATAAACGAAATGCACCAGACCAACCAGAAAAACAATACCAGCCAGACGAACCAAACAAACGAAATGGATCAGAAAAACCAAACAAACCATTCCGATGAAACTCAC
>JACPZN010000177.1 GCA_016195505.1 Nitrospirota bacterium
GGCGTGACCAATGAACTCTTCATACGATCCTCCTCAATGCGCTTGGGCCACGGCTATCGGGCCGGACTCGGCTGCCTTCTGCACCGGAACGGCGGGGGCCGGTTCTGGTGCTGCCAGCTCAGATACCGCGATCGAAATCGGCTCTCCACTCATCTGCTGCAAGAAGGCAATGACCGCCAGAATCTCATTCTTGGACAGCCCGATGGGATTCTTATTGATATATGGCATGGTGGCCGGATACTCCTTCGCCATGCCTTCGACACGATAATCTTGATAGATATAGGCCTGCGGCTGGGTCAAGCTTTCATACAGAAACTCTCGGCTCAGCTTGGCTCCGATTCCCTTCAAGTCCGGGCAACGGGCCGATTCGCTGGGACCAATGGTGTGGCATAGGGCACACTGACCCTTACTAAAAAAGACTTTTTGCCCAATGGTCGCCAGGTCGGTCGGCGTTTTGACCGTGGCAATGTCGAACTTTTCTTCAACCGGGGGCAAGGATGCCATTTGCGGAATCGACAATGACACGAGCGTGAAGAGACCCAGGACAATCGAGACAAATCCCACGACTCGAATGAACGTGCCGCGAATGAAGAGGAGGGCCAGAATTCCCACCCCCACCACGCTGAGACCGATCAACTGTAATCTGACAACTTCGCTCATATATCCCCTTCGGGTAGTTAGAAGTGCCTGGTCCTGATGGCTGCGTTACCGTCCAAATTCATCATTCAAAACTTGCGCGTGTTCGGTTCATCCAGCGCATTCGACGCGCCCGCCATCGCCGGCAAGCCGTGCGGCAGCTGTGCCTTGCTAGCCGATACACTCGGCGCTTTCGCCTTATCGCCCATGGTGGCCACCCAGAAGATGAAGGCGACAATCATACAAAATAAGAACGTGCACAAGGCCATAATTCCTGACGCATAGCCGAGCGCCGGTGAAAACGCATATTGCGACGTGTCACGAAGCACACCATAGACATGCCAATGGACGCGTGAGGACGACCGTGCATAGCCCATCAGCGTCATCAGGAGGATGATCATGATCGCATTGAGCACCAGGGAATAACCGGCACGGGGAGGCATCACCCCCCAGACCATTTCCGTCGTGGTTTTGGCGCTCTTCAGCAACACGCTTGTCAGAGGGGTGATCGTCAACAAGACACCGAGTACGACCAACACCTGCGACGTCGAGAAATAATTAATGCGGATGATTGCAGGGACGAAATACCCCCACACGCCGAGGACGATCACGGCGATCGAGGAGAGGGCAAGGACGAGACCCATGAAGGCTTTCGCGATCTTCGCCCAGCCCACTGTTTCCTGCTTGCCGGCCCGCCAATACATGATGAAACTCATGAACGTGACGAGAATCATGAGGGGATACGATAGGTCATCCCTATCCAGAAATAATAGTTTGATCCGAGAAACAGCACGCCGATCAGCATGGCCTGCAGAATGAACAGCCACGACAGGAAACCTCCCATGAGCGTGATCCCCATCTGCTGGTTGTACTGGTAAATTTCACGCATGAGCCAGTAGCCGGCAAAGGGGAGGGACAACAGACCAAAGACGCCGATAAAGTTCCCGACATAGCCCATCCAGTCATAGTGGCTGCGTTCTTCCGGAGTCTTGGCAGACAAATAGCGGATCCCGGCATAGGCGCCGCAGATGTACCCGCCGAGCACCACGTTGGCGATGATCCGGTGAATGTTCACCGGCCACCAGGTCGGATTCCATGTCGCGGCCCAGGCTCGCGCAATATCCGATCCCTCGGCAAGCACCACGGGACTCGCTTGGAACGTCGCCCAGGAGTTCGGGATGATCATGATGAAAAACGCAAAGAAGTTGAGCAAGAAGCCGAGGAAAATATGAAAGGTCTTCTTGCCGCCATCTTGCAGCGTGTCCCAGCCATACCAATAGAGATACAGCGTCGCAGTCTCGAGCAGGAACAGGATGCAATAGACGATAAACGACGGGAAGAAAATGTCGCTCAAGTAGTTCATCAATTTGGGATAGAACCCGATCAGTAGAAACAGCAAAATGCCGCCAAAAAGCGCCGTCGTGGAATAGGCGGAAGTCAGGAGTTTGGTGAACTCCTTGGCAAGTTTGTCGTAGCGCTTTTCGCCGCCCTTCCAGCCGACGATTTCGCACACCCAGGCGAACAGCGGCACACCCAGCACGAATCCCGCGAGGAGCAAAT
>JACPZN010000178.1 GCA_016195505.1 Nitrospirota bacterium
GGATCATGCTCCTTTCGGGATCTTTATGACGAAGGGTATGCGGGTCACGTTTAGCAATCGATATAATCAACTCTTGGCCGGACTGGATCCTGAAGAAGAAGTCGATCCCGCCACTTTCCGTAGACGGATTCATCCTGATGATCGGGATCGTGTGCTGTCGGACTTTGCGGGAGCTGTTGCCGAGGGACGCCCGTGCGAAATGATCTTCCGGTTTCTCCACGATGACGGTACCATACGCACCGTCTTAAGCCGGCGCTTGCCGATCATGAATTTGGAGAGCCCCGATGTGATCTATGTGGGGTTCAACATCGATATTACGACCCTGGACGAGCTGCAATCCCGCGTGAGGCGGGCCGAAAAGTTGGCGATGTTGGGACAGATGGCGGCTGGTATTGCCCACGAGCTCAGGAATCCCCTGGTCGGAATTGGCTCGACGGCAAAGGTTTTATTGGATGAGTTCGAAACTTCCGATCCGAAGCGTGCGGAGATCGAGGTGATTTTATTGGAGACTAAACGATTGGACCGGATCGTGAGTCAGATTGTGGACTTTGCGAGACCCCGCCAACTTATGCCGACTCGATTCGATCTTTCCATCCTCGTCGACGAAGTCCTGAAGTTGATGAAAACGCGTCTGAAGGAGAAACACATCGACATCCAAACTACACTGTCTTCAATGGCCAGCGAACTGTGTGCTGATCGAGATCAACTCAGGCAAGTGCTCTTGAACGTCATACACAATGCGATCGATGCTACTCCCGTGGATGGGTCGGCCATAGAAATCACATCACATGAGTTATTCCGTGATGAACGACCTGGCATTGTGATTCAAGTCAAAGATGCCGGTGCAGGGATGTCATCAGAGATGCTGCCCCAGGTCTTTGAGCCGTTTTTTACATCAGGCAAACGGCACGGGACAGGGTTAGGGCTGGCAATTTGCAAGAACATCGTCGAGGGTCACAACGGTGATATATATATGACGAGCGAGATTGGGAAAGGCACTATCGTGGGGATTTGGCTGCCATTGGAGCAAGATATCTCTCTAACGAAAGGCTAGCCGATGCGCGCAGTTGTCTTTGTGACCGACGATGAGCGGTCTATTCGCACCGCCATCGTGAAACAGCTAACCCGCCAAGGGCATCACGCCGTCGGGTATGAATCCGGTGAAGCGTTGCTGGATGAGCTTAAACACAACCTTCCCGATCTTGTGTTGCTCGACTTAAAGATGCCCAGTCTCAGCGGCATCGAGACTTTAAAACATGTGCGCCAACTGGCTCCTTCTGCAACAGTGATCATGCTGACTGCGTATGGGACGGTGCAGGATGCGGTGGAGGCGATGAAATTGGGGGCATACGACTTCTTGGTCAAATCCGTGGATCTGGAGAACGTCGATGTGGTGGTCAATCGGGCGCTTGAAGTCCTGAGGCTCCGCCGGCGCCTCGAGTCGGAACTAGACCGCCAGGGGAACCAGTATCATTTGAGCAATCTGGAAGCCCATAGCCATGTGATGAAGCAGTTGCTTGAACAAGTTCGAGAGGTCGCTGAGAATCCCAAGTCATCGGTGATGCTGCTCGGCGAAACCGGAACGGGGAAAGAATTTTTGGCCCGCGTCATCCATCACAATGGGACACGTGGGTTGGGGCCGTTTATCGGAGTGAATTGCACCGCCATTCCAAAGGATCTCTTCGAAAGCGAACTATTTGGGTTCGAACGTGGCGCCTTTACCGGCGCCAATCAGCGCAAGCTCGGACTACTGGAAAAAGCGGAGGGCGGGACGCTGTTTCTTGATGAAATTGGCGATCTGGATTTGTCGATGCAAGCGAAGTTGCTGCGCGTGATTCAGGAGCGTTCCTTCCGGCGACTCGGCGGCACCGATGATCTCGGATCGGACTTTCGGCTGATTACTGCCACGAACCGGGATCTCAAGAAAGAAGTGGAGGGCGGAACCTTTCGCGAGGATCTTTATTTTCGCCTCAATGTTGTGGCGTTTGTGCTGCCCCCACTCCGAAATAGGGTCGAAGACATCCTGCCGCTCTGCCAACGCGCCATTGTGCGATTTGCACAGGAGTTCGGCAAACCCGTTCCCGATTTGGACCCAGAAGCGAGCGCAATGCTGGAGCGGTACCATTACCCAGGGAACATTCGCGAACTGCAGAATATTCTCGAACGTGCATTGATCTTCTGTCAGGGCCGGACACTCACTCCTGCCTGTTTACCAAATGAGCTCCATGAGAGAAGAGGGCCCAGTGCTGTGGCTACGGGAACAGGGCCAGACTCAATGGTTCGTGTCGAGATGAAGCTTGGACAACAGACCCTCGCAGATATTGAACGAGCCATCATCGATGAAGTTTTGCGGCTTGCGAACTATAATAAGACGTTGGCGGCCAAACATCTCGGCATCACTCGGTTTGCATTGGATCGTCGACTGAAAGGGAGCTGAGGAAAACCCAGTAATGTTATCATGATGGGATCGATGGTACCGCCTGAAAAGCGGCTGTCCGAGGACCCCAGCGACCGCTCTTGATACCCCGTAGTGCCGAATTCACCATGTATGTCTCTATTGCGCTCCGCTAGCACAACACTTCACCAATTATTCTCACATTGGCTGATTCTGCTGTCTCTTGGCTGATATGCTGACAGGTGGCTGCGATCTATGCGGAGAGACAAAAGTTAGGCCACCTGGTTGAGTAGCTCCAGCACTGCCTGGTTCCATCCTGCAGGGCCGATCCCCGGCGCTCGAATGAGGCCCGGAAGATTGATGTCCGGGTCGTAGGACCCATCTGGCTTTTGTACCAGCACCGGATGGTGAACGCTCAGCAGCAGTGCGAGATCGTTCAAGCTATCGCCGATGCCTACTGTTTCAGGGTCTTCCGCGAGGCTGTTCATCTGCCAGTGGCGTTTATAACAACGAAGCAGGATGTTTGCCGCCCGTCCTTTATCGTTTGCTCCGGTCAAGTGGAAGAATCGTCCGCCTCTTGTCCAGCAGAGACCCCGGGTGACGATTTGACGACAGACCTCCTCGATCAACTTGGGAGGCCCGTCGAGCAGGAAGGGCTCATCGAATTCTCGAAGCTTGGCCCGTAATGCATTTTCCCGGGAAAGTCCGGTCTCGTCCATGATGTCATCGAGCGACAGGTCGCCGAATCCCCGCAACGGGGTATCGACCGAGTCTTCGATCTGCTTGAGCACGTCACGCAGGAGGGCGTAGGGCGTACCCAGCTCGATGACATGATAAGTCGAGCGCCGTCGTGACCGTTCCAATGGGAAACCGAATGTGTTCAAGGGCACGAAGACGGCCGCACCGTTTTCGACGATAAAGGGATCGTGGTGGTCAAGGCGTTGTCGGAGGGGTTCTATTTCCGCCCGTGTTTTCCCTGACACGAGAATTACAGGAATGTTAATAGCACGAAGCGCATCAAGCGCCGGACGAGCTGCTTCGAATGAGTAGGTGTCGCTGTCCAGCAGGCATCCATCAAGATCGGTGAAAAAAAGATAGCGAGTCATAGTAGTGTTGTGTTGTTCAGAGATGTCGGAGGTCTTCGTTGACTTGTGCTCGTGCGTGCCCGGCCAGCCGACGTTCTAAGAATTCCTTCGCGAGCTCTTTTCCGCCTAATCCTAGGGCCAGTGCAGCGGCTAAGACGATGCCTCCCCAGGTGATTCCGAATCCGACCACCACAATGTGCTGAGCAATCCCCAGTTGTTCAAGGGCCATTGCCACCGCCAGCAGTTGAATTCCCCAGCGCGTTCCCGCAGCAATCCACCGGGCCGGAGGCAGGCCTGCATTGACGGCTGCGATCAGAACGGCCTGCGAGATAAAATTTGAAACGAGATAGCCGATAATACCGATGCCTGCCGCTGTCACCAGGTGTGGGATATAGGCCAGGAGCGAATGGGCAGCCTGGTTGATCGGCGCGACGTTGAGTGCGCTGAGTGATGCCATAGAGGCAAACATGACGATGAGCCAATAGGTCGTGCGGCCCATGAGGTATGAGGGGTCGGCCTTGATACCTCCTCGAAGGAGCGCCGCGGCGATGCCGAGGCGGTCGCAGAGCTTGTCCAGGCCAATGACGCGAAGAAGCCTCTCGATGAGGTGGCTGCTGATCCAGGCGGTCGCCAGTCCGGCCAGAAGCAGGATGCACATCGCAAACACATTCGGGAGGATAGCCAGGATCTGCTGGCCGAGGAGTTGAACCGGCTGCAGGAGAGCTCGTTCCCAGATATCATTCATGGCGTGCTCCTTTCAGTCCTCAAAGCGACAAGCTCGATTCGAGTCATGCTCATGAGGCCATCGCGAGACCAGATAGCC
>JACPZN010000179.1 GCA_016195505.1 Nitrospirota bacterium
AGGCTGATGTAGTCCAACGCGGCCATGCCTAAGAAGACATAGCCCATGTGACTTGAACTCGAATACCCGATGACGTACTTGGTATCCTTCGCATAGAACGCGACGAACCCGCCATACACGATACTGAACATACAGAGCACGGCCGCGATGGGCATGAGTTCTCTGGTGGTCTCCGGCAGAATCTCAAACGCGACCCGGATGATGGAAAAATGGCCGAGCTTCATCAGCACACCCGCATGCAACATACTTGTGGCGGCCGGCGCGGCGGCATGGCCCACAGGAGACCAGGAGTGCAGCGGCCACAGCGGTGCGATCGAGGCAAACCCGAAGAAAATCAGGAGCCAAATGATCTTGTCCAGGGTCGTACCTAAGACCGGGATGTTCATTAATACTTTGGCCTGCTCACGCAGGACCAAAATGTCGAAGGTATTGAGCCCCGAGTACTTGTAGATCAGCAATATACCCATCAGCGCCACGACGGCAAAGGCCGAGAGAAAGAGCACCAGTTTCATTGCGGCGTATTCTTTACTGTTGGATTCGAAGTTGAGGATAAACCCAACCGAATCCCGCTGTTTGATGCCTTCCGGATCCGTCATCTCGTTGTACTTTTTAGTGTGGCTTCCCCACATGCCCAACAGGAGATACATGGGGATCACGGACATTTCGTAGAAGAAGAAGAGAAAGAACAGATCCAACGACATGAAGACGCCGATCGTGGCGGCGGCGAGGATGAGCAACCAGATATAGAATTCTTTGGCCCGATCCTTGATGTGCCAAGAGACGAAAATTCCTGCAAACAACAAGATGCTCGATGCCAGCACCAGCGGAGTCCCGATCCCATCCACCCCGAGGTGGAGCGAGATGCCCAACTGGCGAGACCATTCGAATTTGTTGACGAATTGGAATCCCCCCGTCACGTGATCGTAGGCGTAGAACAGGTAGAGGGAGGCAAGGAGGGAGACAAGGGCTGCTCCCGCAGCGATGCCTCGCAGGACTCGATTGACGCGACGGTCCCCCGTTCAAGTCGATCCACCAACGCCTGCACGGATCCGTTCATCATTTTCAAGAAGGGAGAGGGATAGAGGCCGATCCAGAGGATCATCACCGACAAAGACGCCGCGATGAGCAGTTCGCGGGGATGGAGATCACTGATCGAATCCTTGACGGCTTTGCCGATTGGTCCCAGCATCGACCGTTCGTAGTACCAGAGAAAATATGCCGCGCTGAAGATGACACCGGTGACCGCGATCCCGCCGTACAGCCAATTGGACTTGAACGTTCCCAAGAGGATCAGGAATTCACCGACGAAGCCATTGGTGCCCGGCAAACCGATCGAGGCCAATCCGAGGAACAAGAAATAGCTTGCGAGCAAGGGAGTCTGTTTCGCCATTCCCCCGAATGAGCCCAGTTGAGTACTCTGCTGCCGTGAGTAGAGAAAACCCGCAATAAAGAACAAACCCGCCGTGCTGAATCCCAAGTTGATCATGGTGAGCAGGCTGCCTTGGAGCCCTTGATAGTTCAGGGCGAACAGGCCGATCACCACGAATCCGAGGTGACTGATACTGCTGAACGCGAGGAGCCGGCGAAGATCTTGCTGGATCAGCGCCATAATCCCCCCATAGAGAATCGCCGCCAATCCCAGCACCATGATGATGGTGACGACGGTGTGACTTTTCGATGCGTCCGGGAGCAACGGAATGCTGAATCGGATGAAGCCGAACGTCCCGAGCTTCAGCCCAGCCAGCACCACGGCCATGCCGATCGGACCTTCGAAGAGGGCGTCCGGGAGCCAGGTATGGAAAGGGAACACTGGGGCTTTGAACGCGAATCCGAGGAACAACAGCCAGAAAATGAGAACTTGCTGGCTGAGCGGAATTGGAACGGACAGCAGTTCCAATAAGTCAAATGAGTACGTCGGTTCCATATGCCGTAGCGTCGCCCACTGGTGATAATTAATATCCAAGAGGACAATGCCCACCAACATGAAGACGCTACCAAGCAAGGTATAGAGCACGAACTTCAGTGCGGCGTAGTGCCGCTCCGCTCCTCCACCCCAGAGTTTGATCAGAAAATAACTGGGGATGAGCATGAGTTCCCAAAAAACGAAGAAGAGGATCAAGTCAAGGGAGAGAAAGACCCCCATCGTGGTCGTTTCAAGTGCGAGGAGCGCCATCATGTAGAGCTTCACTTGATGGCGGACGGTGTCCCAGGAATAGATCACGATCAGGACCGTGAGGAAGGCGGTGAGCCCAACGAAGAGCACACTGATCCCGTCGACCGCGAGGTGGTAGCTGATTCCGAGAGTGGGAATCCATGGCACGTGTTCGGAAAACTGCATGGCAGCCGATTCGGGAGTGAATCGTATGAGGACGAATACGGAGAGGACTAACTCGATGAGCGCAACCGCCAACGCGGAGATCCGGACCATGTCCTCGTCGTCGAACAGCCACAGGACGACGGCCCCGATGACGGGAAGAAAAAGAATACAGGTGAGAATTGGAAACGTTGACGCCAGTTCTTCTATCATCACAGTGCGTTAGAGTTGCATGATGAGCTGTATAATGGCCACCAGCAAAAACAGCCCTGCCACAATAATGGCGGCATAATGATGCACCATCCCGCTCTGCAGTTGCCGCCACTGGCGGGCTGCAAGATGGTTGCCGTATCCGATCACGTTGAGCCCGCCGTAGATCACGTATTTTTCCGCCCAAGTGGAACCGGCCGCGACCAAATCGGCCAGCTGCGCCACGCCGCGCACGAGACCATCGATCACGTTACGGTCGAACCAATCGAGCAGAAGTCCCAGCTTCTTGGTCGGCTCCACCCACAACAAGTCATAGAGCTCATCGACGTAGTACTTGTTGAGCAAGGTCGTGTAGGCAAACTGGAATTTTTCCGCCAGGCGATCGGGCGCCGAGAGACTGACGCTATAAAAATAGTGCGCGAGGCCCCAGCCCAACAGCGCAATCCCTGTGGCAACCATCATGAGCATGAGCACGAGCCCGGTGCTCACGTCATGCTCGCCTCCCGTGCCCGCGACCGGCGCAAGAAATTGATGGAGCCACCCATGTTCAGGGGGAAACCCCAGGAACCCACCGAGAATGGAGAGCACGCCTAACGCCATGAGTGGACCGACCATCACCATCGGGGACTCATGTACATGTTCCTCCGTATGATGATCCATGCGAGACGTGCCATAAAAGGTCAGATAGATCAGGCGGAACATGT
>JACPZN010000180.1 GCA_016195505.1 Nitrospirota bacterium
CGCCGGCCTGCGCGAGTTTCGACATGTTCGCGGATTACCAGGACCGGGGCCGTCAGTTTAAGGCCGTGGTGCAATCCTTGCCGGCCTAACCGGCGGCAAGCAGAGGAGAATTGGCGCTGGACGATGTCACAGAGATCCGCAGGGACCCTGGCACTGCCGTGGTCCACAGCCAGCCCGCGTACCACGAAGCGGGTCGCGATGGATCACACCTTGTTGATTGTCACGATTACGCTGGCGCTCGTCGGCTTGGTGATGGTGTTCAGCGCGAGTGCCGTGGTGGCGGGCAATCGCTTTCACGATCCAGGGTACTTCCTCAAGCGGCAACTGGCCTGGCTGACGGTCGGTTTCTTGCTCCTGCATCTGGCGTCTCACATCGACTACATCTGGTGGAAGCGCCTCTCAATTCCCCTACTCGGCCTTATGACGGTGTTACTGGTGATGGTGCTGATTCCGTCGATCGGTGTGGCGGCGAAGGGAGCCCGGCGGTGGTTGCGGCTCGGGCCGATTGCAATTCAACCGGCCGAGTTGGCAAAGCTGATCGCCGTGATCTATCTCGCCGCCTATCTCACGAAAAAGGAGGAGCGCATCACGATCTTCTCCAGCGGCCTCATGCCGGTTCTGATCGTTGTCGGTCTGCTCAGCGGCTTGGTCTTGCTGCAGCCGGACCTCGGCACGGTTGTTGTGGTCGGCTCGGTGGCCTGCGGGATGCTCTTTCTCGGCGGGGCGCGGTTGATCCATCTCTTCAGCCTGGTGTTGGTCACGCTGGCTGCTGTGGCGGTGCTGGTTTGGCGGTCGCCCTACCGACTGCAACGGCTGATGACGTTTTTCGATCCCGGGAAGGATCCTACCGGAGCAGGGTTCCAGGTGAACCAGTCGTTTCTCGCCTTCGGCAGCGGCGGCCCGTTTGGAGTAGGCCTGGGCGAGGGCAAGCAGAAACTCTTCTTTCTCCCGGAAGCCCACACCGACTTTGTGTTGGCGTTGGTGGGCGAGGAACTCGGATTGGTTGGGACGGGGGCTATCATTCTGCTCTTCGCGCTGTTCGTCGTACGCGGATTTCAGATTGCGGCACGAGCGCGAATGCCGTTTGGCCGGTACCTCGGCATGGGCATCACGCTGCTCATCGGCATTCAGGCGCTGGTCAATGCTTGTGTGGTGACAGGATTGTTGCCGACCAAGGGACTGACCTTGCCTTTCGTCAGCTACGGAGGTTCCTCTTTGGTGATCAGCATGGTCGGAGTGGGAATCTTGCTAAATATCTCACGAGATCGGCAGGCAGGACGAGAAGAGGCAGGGTATCGTGGTAGGTCGGGTCGTCGATGACGGTTGTGATTGCCGCAGGAGGCACCGGAGGCCATCTCTATCCGGCCGTGGCGCTGGCACGAGAATTTCTCCGTCGCGATCCTTCTACGAAGATTCTCTTCGTCGGGACCACGCGCGGAATCGAGTCGAAGGTGCTCGCTCATGAGGAATTCGAGTTGGCGCTCATTACGGCCAAGCCTGTGATGGGAAAGAGATTGCTGGAGGTGATGCAAGGGGTGATTTCTGTGCCGATGGGGCTTTGGCAGTCATTGCAAATTCTTCGTCGCCGTCAGGCGAATTTGGTCATCGGCGTGGGAGGCTATACGAGTCCGACGATGCTGGTTGCTGCTGCGTTGAAGGGGATCGCCCGCGTAATTCTGGAACCGAATGCCTATCCAGGCCTGGCCAACAAAGTCGTGGCTCCCTTCGCTCAACGGATTTTCTTGGCGTTTGAATCGGCGGCAGCCTCCTTTGATCGGCAGAAAGTTCGCGTGGTTGGTACACCAATCAGGCAGGAGTTTCTGGCGCAATCTGGGCAGAGCGACGCGTCGTCGAAAAAATCACCTCCGCACCTGCTGATCTTCGGTGGGAGCCAGGGAGCCATGGCGATCAATAGCGCAATTCTAGATGGAGTAGCCTCATTGGCAGAACGTCTTCCCGGGTTGTCCATCACGCACCAGACGGGTGAATCGGACCACGAACGAGTGAGTAGCGCTTATCGAACGCTGGGCATACACGCAGAGATCGTGCCCTTTCTCTACGACATGCCGACCGTATTGCGGGCGGCAGATCTGGTGGTGGCTCGTGCAGGAGCGATGACAATCGCCGAGCTGACGGCCTGCGGGAAGCCTGCAATTCTGATCCCACTGCCGACGGCGATCTATGACCACCAGATGAAAAACGCGCGGGCGATGGAAGCGGCCGGAGGCGCGACCGTGCTTCCTCAGGCACATCTGACTGGGGCGAGATTGAGCGAGTTGATCAGTTCCATTTTGCTGGATCCGAAGCGGCTCCAGACGATGCGAAACAAAAGCTGGGAAATGAGGCGAATCGACGCCGGCGAAGTGATCGTCCGCGAGTGTTACGCACTCATGGGGGTGACATATGACATCAACAGGTCTGTTGGAGCGGCAGGAGGCTAGTGGCGTTGGAGAGCGGGGGAATGGACTTCGTGCATCAGCAGGATCGCAGGGGTTAAGACGCATGGCGATGTTTCGTAAGACACAGCAGATTCATCTCGTCGGCATCGGTGGGGCTGGCATGAGCGGCATTGCCGAGGTCCTGCTCACCATGGGGTACAAAGTGACCGGCTCGGATCTGCAGGCTTCCGAAACCACGAGACGGCTGGAAGAGCTCGGCGGGAAAATCTTCATCGGTCATCAAGATTCCAATGTGGGAGAGGCGCAGGTAGTGGTCATTTCTTCCGCTGTGGCGGCGAGCAATCCCGAAGTGGTGGTGGCCAAGGCCAAGCAGATTCCGGTGATTCCTCGGGCCGAAATGCTTGCGGAGTTGATGCGACTGAAGTTCGGTGTTGCGATCGCCGGCGCCCACGGCAAGACCACCACGACGTCGATGGTGGCGAACGTGTTGGCGCAGGGAGGACTCGACCCCACGATGGTCATCGGTGGAAAAGTCAACGCCCTTGGCAGCCACGCGCGGCTCGGACGAGGCGATCTGCTGGTGGCGGAAGCCGATGAAAGCGATGGCTCGTTTCTCCGCCTATCGCCGACCATTGTGGCGGTCACCAATCTCGATCGCGAGCATCTTGATCACTACGGATCGATGGAACGAATCAACGAATGCTTCTTGGAGTTTATCAATAAAATTCCATTCTATGGGTTGGCGGTGTTATGTGCCGACGATCATCGCCTCAGTGCGCTCTTCCCCCGCATCGTCAAACGGTATCAGACCTATGGGCTTCAAGAGCGAGAAGGGACGGTGCCGGATTTCAAAGCGACGGACGTCAGTCTCAGACAATGGGGTGCCGAATTTCGCGCGTATTTCCGAGGGAAGAATCTGGGCCCGTTCCGCCTTGCCGTGCCCGGCATTCACAATGTCTCGAACGCGCTGGTGGCGATCGCAATCGGGGTCGAACTGGATATTCCCGTCGACCTCATTCGCAAGGGCTTAGCGGCCTTCACCGGCGTCGAACGGCGGTTTCATCTGCGAGGCGAAGCCGGCGGCATCATGGTCGTCGACGACTACGGTCACCATCCCACGGAGGTGAAAGCAACCTTGGCTGCTGCCAAGCAGGGCTGGGATCGGCGGTTAGTCGTGCTTTTCCAGCCGCATCGGTACACTCGAACGCGGGATTGTGTCGAAGATTTTGTCCACGCGTTCGATCAGGCCGACATGGTGTTTATGACGGAGATTTACGCGGCCGGTGAACAGCCGATACCGGGTGTGTCCGGTGCGAATCTCGCTGAGGCTATCAAGGCGGCCGGTCATCCGTCGGTGACATTCATCGAGCGGAAAGAAACCATGCCGGATCAGGTGGTACCTCATCTGAAGCCGGGCGATCTCGTTTTGACGTTGGGTGCAGGTGACATTTGGAAAGCGGGAACCGGGGTCCTCGCACGGCTTGAGCCCACCTGATAACTCATGATGCGCCGGAGTAAGAAGCATGCCACAAAGAGACGACAGACAAGTGCACAG
>JACPZN010000019.1 GCA_016195505.1 Nitrospirota bacterium
CGCTCCAGTTGCATCACAAGCGCAGTGAGCATTGGGTGGTGATTGCCGGTACGGCACGTGTGACCAGGGGCGAGGAGGTGTTCGATTTGCAGGTTGGGCAAAGCACGGCGATTCCGGTGGAAACCAAACATCGTCTGGAAAATCCCGGCCAGGATACGGTGCATATTATTGAGGTGCAGAACGGGCCCTATCTTGGTGAGGATGATATCGTCCGGTTCAAGGATGATTACGGGCGAAGCGCAGGCGCCTAAAGTGCAAAGGAACTGGCATGGGACTCTTTCGAGAATATGATCTACGCGGAATCGTCGGCGGCGAATTGACGGAGGAGCTGGCCGAACGATTGGGGCGCGCCTATGCTACCTACGTCGATGGACGTGGAATCAAAACGATCAGTCTTGGCCGCGATGGCCGACTCAGTTCTCCGAGCCTGCACAAGTCTCTTCTGAAGGGGCTCCTTGACGGCGGATTAGACGTCATCGACATCGGTATTTGCTCCTCGCCGCTGGTATATTTTTCATTATTCACACTGCCGGTGGGCGGCGGCATCATGATCACCGGGAGTCACAACGCGGCGGAGTACAACGGGTTCAAGATCTGTATCGGCAAGACGGCGATCCACGGGGAAGAAATTCAAGAACTCCGGCGGGCGATGGAGCGAGGCGAGTTTGTAACAGGGGCGGGGCGTCTTTCCGAGCACCCGATTATTCCAGACTACCTGGCTTATATCAAAAAGAGCTTTCCCAATGTAAAGGCGCAACGGCTGCATGTCGTGATTGATTGCGGGAACGGTGCTGCGTCACTCATAGCCAAGCAAGCCCTCGAGTTGCTGGGGTGCAAGGTCACGGGATTGTATTGCGATCTCGACGGGCGGTTTCCAAACCATCACCCGGATCCGACGGTCCTCGATAACTTAACCGACCTGATGCAGGCAGTGAAAGATCATAAAGCTGACGTGGGAATCGGCTACGACGGAGATGCGGATCGGATTGGGGCGGTAGATGAGCGGGGTGATGTGCTATGGGGTGACCGCCTCCTGGTCCTGTATTCGCGGGATATTCTTGCCAAGAACCCGGGCAGCACGATCATTTCAGAGGTGAAAGCCTCACAGAGCCTCTATGACGATATTGTTAAACGTGGGGGGCGCCCGATCATGTGGAAGACGGGCCATTCGCTGATCAAGGCGAAGATGAAGGAAGAGTCCGCCATGCTGGCCGGCGAAATGTCCGGGCACATGTTTTTCGCCGATCGATACTTCGGGTACGATGATGCCGTCTATGCATCCTGTCGGCTCGTTGAAATCTTGGCAAAGGAAGGACAGCCGCTTTCAGCGATGGTCTCCGACTTGCCGAAGACCGTGGTCACTCCGGAGATTCGTGTCGACCTGCCTGATACCGTCAAGTTTGATGTGGTCCAACGGATTCAAACCAGGTTTGCGGGCTATCTGAAGGCCAAACAGGGGTTGGGGCCGGCCAATCTCATGCTTCGAGATCTCATCACGATCGACGGCGTCCGCGCGATATTCGACGATGGGTGGGGTCTCATTAGGGCGTCCAACACACAGCCCGCTCTGGTCTTGCGATTTGAAGCGATATCATCCGAGCGAATGGACATCATTCGTGCGCTCGTTGAAGGTGAACTGGCCGAAGCGAGACGAGCGCTCGGTCACTAGTGCTTGTCGGATACCTATTGCCTGCCTGGTTCCCTGCATTCATTCACGTGCGCGGTCACATCGTTCTCGCAGCCAGTGTATTGGCTCTGTCTCTGCCTGCCCAGTCCAATGAGGGTGCTGTTGTTTCGAAGCATCCTTTTCAGGTCGGGGAGCGGCTTACATACGAGGTATCTTGGCTCAATATCGCCGCTGCGACCGCTGTCATGGAAGTGGCTGACATGGAAGTGGCTGAGATGGAGGGCAAGAAAGACCGAACAATCGCCAAGCTGGTGGGAACCGCTCAATCCAGGCCTATCATCACAAAGTTCTTTCCCGTCGATAATCGCGTCGAATCGGAACTGGATCTCACCTCGCTCGTTCCGGAGCATATGACCTTCCGTCGACGCGAAGGTAAAAAGAAAGAGGACATCGAATACCGGTTCCATCATAAAGAAGGAATGGTGACGGCCGTCAGGGGCGGAACCACAGAATCACTGTCTATCCCCGCTGGGACGCAGGATATCATCTCGTGCCTGTATTACACCCGCACGGTGTTGTCGATGAAGCCAGGGGCGTCATTGATCATGAATGTGTATCACGATAAGAAAAATAGGCCCGTTGAGGTCCGTGTTGAGGACGTTGAAACTATTGAAGGGTCCTGGGGAAAGGTTGAAACGGCGCGCGTGCTCGTCATCATGCCCTTCCATGGACTATTTATGAACCAGGGGAACATCAGAGTCTGGATCACCACGGATGAACGCCGGACCCCTCTACGGATGAAGGCGAAAGTGGTGATCGGCTCGATTGTCGCCGATCTGATTGATGGCCTGCCGGCGAACAATAGCGCCAAATGAAAGCTCCGATCATTGATTGCCCGTAGGTCCTAAAGCCGCTATACTGATCTTTATCATGGGGCAATTCCCTCTTACTCTAAATAGGTTTATCGTCCAGAATCAGGCCTCGCATCAAGGTGCAACGGAGGAGTTTTCCAGCCTCTTGACCCAGATCGGTCTCGTCGGCAAGCTCATCGCCCAAGATCTCCGTCGCGCTGGCCTAATCAACATTCTCGGCACGACAGGCGACACGAATGTGCAGGGTGAAACGGTCAAGAAGCTGGATGCCATTGCGAACGACACCTTTGTTAAAATCTTTCAACATAGCGGATTCGTCTGCGCCTTGGCCTCGGAGGAAATGGAAAAGCCGATCTCTCTGCCGGGAAACTGGCCGCACGGGAGGTACATGCTCCTCTTCGATCCACTCGATGGCTCCTCCAACACGGACCTGTTGTCGCATGAGCAGATCAAGATTCAGGAGAAGGGCAAGGTCTACGCCGTCAACGAGGGCAACTATTACAAATGGCCGGCGGGAACACAGAAGTATGTTGATTCTCTCAAAGCCAGGGATAAAGCGACCGGTCGTCCCTACAGCGGCCGGTATTCAGGCTGTTTGGTGGCCGATGTGCATCGTATTCTGCTTGGGGGAGGGATCTATCTCTATCCGGGTGAGGTCGACAAGCCCGAAGGGAAACTGCGACTGCTGTATGAGGCGAATCCTCTGGCGCTCGTCGTCGAGCGGGCCGGTGGAAAAGCGACGACGGGAACATCCAGGATACTGGAAGTGGAACCAAAGAAATTGCACCAGCGCGTGCCGTTGATCATTGGGAGCCGCCGCGATGTTGAGCAGGCGGAAGCGTTTATTCAGGGAAGAGCGTAGTTGCTCAGCCACCTTGCTTTGTGGGGGGGGGAATCATGGGAGACCGGGTTCAAGAGATTCTGAGCTGGTACGGAAGCGACAACGCAGGCACGAAGACCAACATCGCGCGTCTGCTGCGGTCCGGCAAGCTGGCGGGGACGGGAAAGTTGGTCATCCTGCCTGTGGACCAAGGGTTCGAGCATGGGCCGGCGCGTAGTTTTGCGCCCAACCCGCCCGGCTATAATCCGCATTATCACTTCCAATTGGCGATTGACGCAGGCTGCAATGCGTATGCGGCGCCGCTGGGATTCCTTGAAGCCGGCGCGAGCCAATTCGCGGGGCAGATTCCACTGATCCTTAAGTTGAACAATCATGACGTGCTTCATGATGATAAAGATCCGCTCCCATCGGTGACCGGCAGTGTGAAAGATGCCCTTCGTTTGGGCTGTTCCGCCGTCGGCTTTACGATCTATCCAGGCTCGGTCCACTGCAACGCCATGTACGAGCAGCTGCGGGCCATCGCCGAAGAAGCGAAGGACTGCGGCCTTGCCGTCGTGGTCTGGTCCTACCCGCGGGGATCGGCCTTAAGCAAGGAAGGGGAGACGGCCATGGATGTCGTCGCCTATGCGGCGCAGATTGCGGCCCAGCTCGGAGCCCACGTCATTAAGGTCAAACTTCCCACTGGCCATCTCGAACAGGCAGCGGCGAAGAAAGTCTACGAGGCCGAACAGATTCCTATTAAGACGCTGGCGGAACGGGTCAAACACGTGGTTCAGAGTGCGTTCGATGGTCGTCGGATCGTCATCTTTTCTGGTGGCGCGAAAAGTGAAGATAAGAACGTGTTCGAAGAGGCGCGGGCTATCCGGGACGGCGGAGGATTCGGCAGCATCATCGGCCGGAATTCGTTCCAGCGGCCCAAGGCAGAGGCGATCAAGTTTCTCCATACCATCATGGGTATTTACGCGGGCGGGATGTAATCGGCGCAAGCGAGCGCCAGAGGGATGGACCGGAACACCATGAATTCGCTGGACAGCGAGAGGAAGTGGACTCGCGGAAGTCGTAGTTGGATCGTCGCGGCGACGTTGTTGACGGCCGGGATGATTATTGGCCTTGTCGTCGCATCCGATCTCGGTTGGCTGCCGACCGGCCATGCCGTTCCTGATGCTTCTTTCGCTCCGATCGCAAGGCCGGTCGCTACAGCGCCTCAGCCCGTATTATCCGGTGGCGGCGGGCAGACCTTCGTGGAAATTGCCAAGGCGGTCAAACCGGCTGTGGTGAACATCTATGCCACGAAGAGTGGACGGAGTGAGGGATCGCAGGCCACACCGTTCGACGATCCGTTCTTCAGAAAATTCTTCGGCGACGAGTTCTTCAAGCGGTTCGAGCATCAGCCAAAGGAACGGAAAGAGCGGGGGTTGGGATCCGGCGTCATCGTCGAATCGAACGGGCTGATCATCACGAATAATCACGTGGTCGGCAAAGCGGATGAAATTCGAGTCACATTGTCGGACAAGCGGGAATTCAAAGCGAAGCTCATCGGCACCGATCCAAAAACGGATATTGCCGTGGTCCGGATCGATGCTACCGGACTGCCGACAGTGGCCTTGGCCGATTCTGATAAATTGGAAGTGGGAGAATTTGTCCTTGCCGTCGGGAACCCGTTTGGATTGACACAGACGGTGACATTGGGAATCGTCAGCGCGCTCGGGCGAGCCGCGGGTATTGCCGAGTACGAAGACTTTATCCAGACCGATGCGGCGATCAACCCGGGAAATTCCGGGGGCGCGTTGGTCAATGTGCGGGGCGAACTGGTAGGCATCAATACTGCCATCTTCAGCCAGAGTGGCGGCAATATGGGTATCGGCTTCGCCGTGCCGAGCAATATGGCCCAGTCGATCATGGGACAGCTTGTCCAGACCGGAAAGGTTGTCAGGGGATGGCTTGGCGTGTCGATTCAAGAGCTCACACCTGAACTGGCATCCCAGTTCGGTGTCGGCGACACAAAGGGTGTGCTGGTCAGTGATGTGATGGACGACAGTCCGGCCAAGAAAGCCGGATTCGAGCGGGCTGACGTGATTGTTGAGTATGACGGCAAGTCGATGGATTCGCCGACCCATCTTCGCAACGCGGTGGCGCAGACACCGGTCGGGAAGAAGGTGGCAGTCAAACTCATTCGTGACAAAAAGCCGAAAACAATCGAACTGACCATCGTCGAACAGCCTAAGTCGATGACGCAATCTGGTGAAGAAGATACGGGAGAATCGGCGACACCGACCGGGGTTCTCTCCAACCTCGAAGTGCGAGAGCTGAATGACGAACTGGCGAGCCGGTATGGTCTGAAATCCAGCGAGCGCGGTGTGGTTGTTGTGCGGGTCAAACCGGGAAGCTCTGCTGAAGAACTCGGAGTTCGCGAAGGCGATATTGTAGTGGAGGTGAACCGTCAGGCCGTCACGTCGGTCAAGGCCTATGAACGGATTGCAGGCAAGCTGCCGAAGGACCAGGCAGTCTTGCTCTTGCTGAAGCGACAGGGTCGAACGATTTATCTCACGCTTCGTCCATGAGGCGTGGATTGGAGTGTCCTGAATGTACACTCCACGGGGGGAGGAGGTCACAGTATGGTTCCTCGTGCCATATTCATCCTTCTCAGTGCGCTGGCGGGCATGGCCCTCTTCATTCGGGCTGAAACCGCCGGCGGGTTGTTTGGGCTTTACGGGTTCGGACTCGGCGCTGCCTCGGGCGCACTGATCGTTGCCGGTGAGTACGCCCTCCGGAGTCTTTCATTCGGAGTGATCGTTGGAGGAACGGCTGGTTTGTCGGTCGGGCTATTATTGACGGGACTTGTCGAATGGGTCGGTGGAGAAATCTTTGATGTCCAGACGTTCCTCTTTCACATCGGGGGACTCGTATTCTTGCTGGGCCTGCCGTACCTCGGCTTGGTCATAGGAGCTCGGTTCGGTCAAGCGCAGTGGTCGGGAGAGGTGCATCGAGCGACAGGGGCGTCATCGGCGGGCAGCGGCCTGAAAGTATTGGACACGAGCGTCATCATCGATGGCCGTGTGGCCGATCTTTGTGAAACAGGATTTCTTGAAGGGACTTTTCTCGTCCCGCAGTTCATTTTGAACGAACTGCAGCACATCGCCGATTCGTCTGATTCATTGAAACGGGCCCGTGGGCGACGGGGGCTCGATATCCTGAACAAAATCCAAAAACTGCCCGATCTCGACGTGCGTGTCATTGAAGAGGACTTTCCTCAGGTGAAAGAAGTCGATGCCAAGCTGGTCGTTCTGGCAAAGAAAGTGGGCGGGAAAATCATTACGAACGACCTCAACCTGAACAAGGTAGCTGAGCTGCAAGGGGTTCGAGTCCTCAATATCAATGAGCTCTGCAATGCGTTACGTCCGGTGGTGCTCCCTGGTGAGACGATTCGTGTCTTCGTGTTGAAGGAAGGAAAAGAGGCGGGGCAAGGTGTCGCTTATTTGGACGACGGCACGATGATCGTGGTAGATAACGCCCGGCGCCTTATCGGTCGCAATGTAGAGGTTATCGTGACGAGCGTGTTGCAAACCACTGCAGGACGCATGATCTTTACCCGTTTGAAAGAAGAAACCGAGCGCGAGGAGTTGCAAGTCGCTCGTGGGTAGACAGGCTCGTGAGTAACCGAACCGTCGCCCTCGTCCCTGCCGCCGGGCGAGGGCTTCGGATGGGCGGCTCGGTGCCCAAGCAATTTCTCGCGCTCGGCGGGCAGCCAATCATCCTTCATTCTCTCCGCATTCTGCAATCCTCTCCCGCCGTCGATGAGATTATCCTGGCCGTCCCGCAGAGCGACATGAACTA
>JACPZN010000207.1 GCA_016195505.1 Nitrospirota bacterium
CCACCCTGATATACAGAAGATGAAACAGGAGATCGAGGCCTTGGAAAAGGAAACCGGACAGCATCCCGAGATCGAGGAAGCGTCCAAACGACTCATCGACGCCCGTGCCACGCTGGCCGCTGCCTTGAAGCGTTTAGGCAGTGAACACCCGGACGTCATTCAGTCTCGTCGCACGATCAATGCCCTGGAACGGGAAGTTCGCCAGCTTCGCTCGATTTCTCCTCGAACGCCCGTGCTGAGGCCGGAAAACCCTGCCTACATCAATCTCCAATCACAGCTCAATTCTGCAACGTCTTCCTTGAGTGCACTACGGGCGACTCGCGTGGTTGTGAAACAGCGACTTGATGACTATGCTGCTCGCCTCCAACGGACTCCGGAGATGGAGCCTGATTATCTTTTTCTGACGCGCGATCGCGACACATCAGGGCAGAAATATCAGGAGATCCGGTCGAGACTGCTGGAAGCCAAGGTTTCGGAAGGGTTAGAAGTTCAACGAAAAGGTGAACGGTTTTCGCTCATCGATCCTCCTAGCCTGCCGGAGAAGCCTGATAAGCCCAACCGACCTGCGATTGTGCTTCTCGGCTTTATTTTGGCCATCGCTGGTGGAATTGGAACTGCCGCCGCAGCGGAATCGCTCGATCATTCGATACGCACACCGGAACAACTTGTGCATTTGACTCAGATGTTTCCGCTGGCTGTGATCCCCTTCATGCCGAATGAAGAGGATCTCTCCCGGGCGGTGAAGCGACGTCTTCTCCTTCAGGGAGCTGGAGTCGGCGCACTCGCGGCGATCCTCACCCTGGTCCACGTGTTTGTGATGCCGATAGATGTGCTGTGGTTTACCGCCTTGAGGCGATTTGGCTAGATTGGCATACGTCAGCATGAATATTCGAGATAAGTAGGAGAATCCATGGATCGATTTCGGACTGCGTTACAACTGTATAAAGACCAAAATGGTCACCCTCGGGCCAAGCCGCACGCCGGAAAGACTGCCAGTGGCCAAGCCCTGCCTCCCCCCATCGTCTATACCAGAACACGGTCACTGGACATTCCACTCTCTGTGCTTCGTCAGCAGCGGGTGATGGCTGCATACGATAAGGGCCCCTTCGTCGATGCCATTAAGATTTTGCGCACCCAAGTCCTGCAACGGCTTCGAGAAAATAACTGGAATGTGTTGGGTGTCACCAGTCCGGGCCATGCTGAAGGCAAGACGTTGACTGCCGTGAATCTTGCCGCGAGTCTTGCCATGGAAACCACGCAGACGGTGCTGCTTGTCGATGCGAATCTCCGTAATCCCAGTATCCACGATGTATTCGGCTTACAAGACTGCCCCGGGCTCGCCGACTACTTGTTGGACAACCAGCCGGTCGAGGACTTGCTGGTCCATCCAGGAATCGGTCGTTTCGTCGTATTGCCTGGGGGTCGGGCGATTTCGAATTCAACGGAGATTCTCACGTCGCCGAAGATGGTGTCGTTGGTCGAAGAATTCAAACATCGTTATCCCTCGCGGATCGTCATTTTCGATCTACCGCCGTTGCTTCACACGGCAGATGTCCTGGCGTTCTCACCATACATAGACGCGCTTCTCCTCGTCGTGGAGGAGGGGAAAACGACGACGGAAGAGGTCCAGCGCGCTATCTCGCTGGTGAAGAACTCCCGTCCTGTGTTGGGAACGGTCCTGAATAAGGCTGGGCAAAGGGCCACAACGCCAGCCGGCATGCGAAAACTGCTCGCGCATTAGATTTCGGATGCTTCCTTTAGGAGGGCGAATACTCAATGTATGAATCGTTTTACAATCTTCGGACCAAACCTTTTGCGCTCTTACCGGATAGCGACTTCCTGTATCCTGGCTCGACGCATAGGGCGGCCTACAGCATCTTGGAGTATGGCCTCATCAACGAGGCGCCGTTTATGGTACTTACCGGCGATCCGGGGATGGGCAAGACGTCGCTCTTACAGAAGCTTATTTCAGAACACGGAGAGAAGCATTCGATCGGTCTCGTCACGA
>JACPZN010000175.1 GCA_016195505.1 Nitrospirota bacterium
AGACGACCGATGGAGGCAAGAAGTGGAGAAAAGTTTCAAGCGGGACGACTGCATTGCTGACATCAGTATTCTTCATCGATCAGCAGGTGGGGTGGGTCACGGGAGCAGCCGGAACCCTTCGCCGAACCACGGACGGCGGTGAGAAGTGGACGCTTAACCCCCTCGATACGCAGCAAGCGCTTTATCATGTGTCGTTCGTCTCGCCGTTGGTCGGATGGGTATTGGGAGGAGGCGGGACCATTTTTCGAACAGTCGATGGCGGCGAGCATTGGATTGAACAACGGAGCGGAACGAATGCCACACTCTACGCCGCGCACTTTCTCAATGAGCGTCACGGCACAATCGTGGGTGCACTCGGAACCGCCCTTACGACGGATGATGGTGGCGTCACCTGGGTGCCTCAAGAAACGCAGGGCGCCGTGACTCTCTTTGATGTTTTTTTCACCGATCCTTCAAACGGGTGGGCGGTTGGAAATGCTGGGGCTCTCTTTCAAACGAGCGATGGGGGAATGCGGTGGATCGATCGAACTCTGCCATGTGGAAAGACCTGCACAAAGCTCATTGATTTGTTGAAGATTCGATTTACAAGTGTTCAATTAGGTTGGATTGCTGGCGAACGTGGGATGGTCTATCGGACCACCGATGCGGGATTCTCATGGAGCGAAGGAAGTTCCTTGAGCAAAGCTTCCATCTTTGGCCTAACCTTTCCTGACGCAGTTCATGGCTGGGCCAGCGGGGAGAACGGGACGATTCTTTCAATCACCGCACGGTAAGCATTAGGTGATTGAGAAATTCCCCTTTCATCCGAGTTCTCCAAGTCGGTGCTGTAAAATTCCTATCGCGAGCATCGCTGCTGTTTCTGCCCTGAGAATTTTTGGCCCGAGAGTGATTGGAATACATCCGGCCTTTTCGGCTGTCGCGACTTCCTCCTCCCTCCAGCCTCCCTCGGGTCCTATAAGCACAAGGATCGATGCCTCAGGTGGAGCGGGGAGTGCAATGCTTGCGAGGGTTCTGATCTGGTCACGCCGTTCAGTCAAGATCAAGGCGAGTGAATGAGCAGATATTTGCGTCATGCAGGATGAGAAATGAAGGGAACTTGCGATAGTTGGAACATGCCATTGTTCAGATTGCTGCGCGGCTTCAAGGGCAATACGTTGCCAACGGGCTGTTTGTGCCTGGATGCGATCGGCCTTAAACTGGACAATGCTCTGCCGGCTTTGGATGGGGATAATCGTCTGCACGCCCAATTCAGTCGTCTTCTGAATCACCCAGTCCATCTTCTCGCCCTTCACGAGAGCCTGTCCAAGGATCAGGGAAGGGGCTCGCCGGGATGGTCGAGGAATGACGTCGATCACCCGTCCCGTCATGGACTGTTTCGTAATCGCGGTGATTTCCGTGCGATACCGTCGGTCTTCACCATCAGCCACGAGGATGGTCTCGCCGACCTCGATACGCAGACTGTCTCGGAGGTGCGTGAATAACTCACCCGTGACGGACACTGTTGGCGGGGTGATGCATTGAGGGGGCACAAAAAACACAGGCATGGGGAGCTCTGGGATTAGGGCCGATGGGTCGAGAGGCCGGCTACTCGAAGAATGTTTTCATCTTGTCGAAGAACCCGTCCCCGTCCGCTTCCATCGGCATACCGCTCTCTTTGGCAAATTCCATGAGCAGTTCTTTCTGCCTTACCGTTAGTTTGGTGGGGATCTGGACTTTGATGGTGTAGAGATGATCGCCGGTCACGCCCCCCTTAAGACTGGGGACGCCGAGTCCCTTGATCCGAAGAGTCTTGTCGTGCTGCGTTCCCGGTGGAATCTTGATGACGGTGTTCCCCTTGAGGGTGGGGACTTCCACCTTACCACCAAGCACCGCTGTGACGAGGTTGATCGGGACGTCGCATTGGATGTCGAGGCCTTTCCGCTGAAAAATCGGATGCGGCTTTACAGTGATGGCCACATAGAGGTCGCCGGGAGGACCAGCATTGGCCCCATGCTCGCCTTCATTGGAGAGACGGAGGCGCATTCCGGTTTCGATGCCGGCAGGAATATGAACGGCAATCGTCCGTTCTTTGTGCGTCCGTTGTCGGCCTTGGCAGGTGGGGCAGCGTTCCGTCACAATCTGGCCGGCACCTTCGCATTGGCCGCATGGCCGGCTGACGCTGAAGAATCCTTGCTGAAAACGGAGTTGCCCCGCGCCTTTGCAGCTGGGGCACGTCTTGATGGACGCCGATGATTTCGCTCCGGTTCCTTTGCAGTCAGTGCATACTTCCCAGCGTGGGATCCTCAGCTTCGCCTCTTTGCCGTAGACAGCTTCTTCGAAGGAGAGCTCCAGGTTGTATTGAAGGTCGTTACCCCGTTCAGCCCGGCCTCCACCGCGGGTTTGCCCGAAGAAATCCTCGAAGATATCGTTAAACACATCTCCGAACCCTCCGCGTCCAAAATCAAAACCCTCGAACCCTCCAGGACCTTGCTGCGTCCCGGCATGACCAAACATGTCGTAGCGTTTCCGCTTCTCCTGGTCGCTCAGGGTTTCGTACGCTTCGTTGATCTCTTTGAATTTTTCTTCGGCGGCTTTCTTCAGGTGATCGCCGGTCTGCAGATCCGGATGGTGCTGGCGGGCCAGTTTCCGGTATGCCTTTTTAAGCTCATCGTCGGAAACGGTTTTCTCGACACCGAGAATATCGTAGTAATCTCGTTTGGACACGGATGCCATTGCTCTTATGAAAGTACAGAAAGACCGAGCTCCCATGCGCCAGGAAACTCGGTCTGCCTGTTGGGTATTCTAAGCTACTTCTTGTCTTTGTCTACTTCTTCGAATTCTGCATCCACGACTTTCTCATCGGTCTTGGTGCTGCCGGCGCCGTCTCCACCGGGTCCTGCGCTCTGCGCCCCGGTCGCCGAGGCGGCTTTTTTATACATCTCCTCAGCCAGCTTGTGTGAAGCAGTCATCAATGTCTGGGTCGCCGATTCAATAGCTTCGGCATCGGTGCCCTCCAGAGCTTTCTTCAAGGTTGCGACGGCATCTCGGATTTTCGTTTTTTCCTCCTCCGTCACTTTGTCGCCATATTCCGCGATATTCTTTTCGGTTTGGTAGACAAGGTTATCGGCTTGGTTCTTGGCTTCCGCGAGCTTGCGCCGCTTCTTATCATCTTCGGTGTGCGACTGGGCATCCTTGACAAGTTTCTCCACTTCTTCCTTGCTGAGACCGCTGGAGTCCGTGATTTTAATGGATTGCTCCTTCTGCGTGGCCAAGTCCTTGGCCGAGACGTGCACGATGCCGTTGGCATCGATGTCGAAGGTCACTTCTACTTGCGGCATTCCACGAGGAGCCGGGGGAATTCCGACTAAGTCGAACTGGCCTAGGAGCTTGTTGTCGTTGGCCATTTCGCGTTCGCCTTGGAAGACGCGGATCGTCACAGCGGTCTGATTGTCGGCCGCTGTGGAGAACACCTGGCTCTTCTTGGTTGGGACAGTCGTGTTGCGCTCGATCAGTTTGGTGAAGACTCCGCCCAGCGTTTCGATGCCCAATGACAGCGGGGTG
>JACPZN010000176.1 GCA_016195505.1 Nitrospirota bacterium
CACCTAAACTCATGGCAACAAAACGTGCGCTGTTTTTGCAACCACAGGAGAGCAAGATGACACACCGATGGATAGTCCCGATAGCGGTGCTCGGACTCATGCCGATGATCCTGGCCATGAGACCAGTAGATGAAGCGCTGCTGACAGCGGCGTACAAAGGAGACCTCGGTGAGGTGAGCAGGCTCATCGAAAAAGAGGCAGACGTCAACGCGGCGAACAAGGATGGGGTGACCCCGCTCTACCGTGCGACCGAAAAAGGACATGAGGACATCGTCGCGCTCCTGCTGGACAAAGGCGCGGATGTGAAGCAGGCGACGGCGGATGGCGCAACCCCCCTCCACATCGCAGCCGAGATGGGTCACCCAGCCGTTGTGGCGCTGCTCTTGGACAAAGGCGCTGACCTAACCCAGGCGAGAACGGACAGCGGCGAAGCTCCGCTTTTTATCGCAGCCCAGGAAGGGCATCGCGAAGTGGTGGCGCTGCTGTTGAACCGTGGCGCAGACGTGAAACAGGTAAGGCTGGGCAACAATGCGACGCCGCTCTTCATCGCAGCGGCCAAGGGACATCGGGAAATTGTGGCACTGCTGTTGGACAAGGGAGCAGATGTTAGGCCGGTGACGACAAACGGATGGACCGCCCTGCATGTGGCCGCACTACAAGGACATCAGGAGATCGTCGTGTTGCTGCTTATGCAAGGAGCCGACAAAACGGCCAAGGATGCCAAGGGCCTCCGCCCAGTCGATCGGGCGCGCGAAAAGGGCCACACAGCGCTGATTTCTTTGCTGGAGCCATGAGGGCGCCTTCCTCCTGACGCTTCACCAATCAGCTACTTTTCCGGATTTCTTGCGGCCGCGACCGCGGACGCAAATGCCAGCAGGCTCTTTCGTTCATCGTCTTCGAGCGCCAGCAAGAGGTGCGTTTCTTCGCCGTGCATGAGGCGCAGACTCAGGAATGGTTCTTCCCGGCGTTTTTCTTTGTTGTCCCACACCGCATCGATCACCTGAACTTTGTCCAGCTGACCGACCGACACCACATCGTAGCGGAAGTACGAATCGCCTATGACGATGTCGAACACGACGTTGCCTGCCGTCAGCAGCACCAGATTGAATCGTCCTTGATCTTCGTACCCCTCCGGCAAGAATTTGTTGACATGGCACAGCGCGACCTTGCGGTCGCCGAGGGCCGCGCGCAATTTCTCCTTGAGCGCTGGGTAATCGATCTGCAGTGCTTTCTCATCAGGCCCGGTGGCCGCAACGGCCGCCGCTTCCGCCTTCGAGAAAATTTCATCGGCTGACATCAACCCTCGCATGGCGTATTCCCCCCCTCTTTGTCGATAAATCCCACGTGACAGGTGAGACTGTTTCCGCTGTTTTCCATCCCTTGACGGCCCGCACCTCATCGCTGTAAGCAGCCGGCAAGGAGGCCGTACCGTAACCGGCAACCAGCAAAGATTGCAAGGGGGATCTACTGAGGAATCGCTTGCTACCGAGCCGTATGCCGGTGGAAAAACCGCGTCTTGCCTGCATCGTCTACGACTGTGAGTTCGAACGAGGCCTTTGTGATCCGGACAAGACCGAAATTGTAGTAGCCCTCCTCGTTGATCAGCCGCGTCGGATACAGCCCTTCGCTGGCCGGCGTGAGCCGGCCTGGGCGCGCAGAGAGTGGACCGGCCACAAACTCGTGGAAGTCGATAACGCCGTCTTGGTTCGGATCATAGGCATTGGCCTGCACCCAATGCACATCGCCCGCAATGAAGACGACGTTCTTTATCTTATGACCAAGAATGGCATCGACAATCACTTGTCTCTCTCGCTCAAAGCCGGTGCCCCCCGGCCCTCCCGCCCAGCCGTCGTATCCAGGGACGCTGGGTCCGCCACCCTTCGGAATCGACAGAGGAACGGGTGTCGCGATGACCTTCCACGTCGCGGTCGAAGCGCTGAGTCCGTCGAGCAGCCAGCTCAATTGCGCTGAACCCAGCATAGTCTTGGAAGGTCCATCCTGATCGGCGTTGCGACTCCGGTATTGCCTGGTGTCCAGAATGAACAACTCCAGGTCGGCGCCATAGCGAACGGTTCGATACAGGCGGTTCGGATCATCCGCTGGAGAAGCGATCGGCCAATATTCGCGTAACGCCTGGCGGCCCGCCGGCATCTGCGCATCAAACGGCCCAGCAAAATTGTTTCGGACCTCGTGGTCGTCCCACACCACATACACCGGCACCATCTCCAGAAATCGGCGAAGGGATTCGGCGTCGCATCCGGCAGCGTGGTGAATTCACCCTTTCCTGCGAGCTTGGCCTCGATGTAATTCTTGCCCTCCCCTTCTTGCCCAACCAAGGCGTGATAGCGATAGCGGGTCGCAGGCACCAGCCCCTCAAGGGGTATCGACAGCGTATAATCCGTCTCCGCAGTAGTCGCCAGCCGGGCCGTTCTAGATACTGGGGCAACCACCGTCGCCATCTTCGAAGCCATCTCCCACACCGAGGGCGGCGCCCATTCAATCTGCACCATAGCTGGCCCACCGGTGCGCACCCAGAGCAAGGCGCCATGCGATGTCACATCGCCGACCGCGATGCCTTGCGGCAAAAGATCCCCTGGCAGGGCAGCTGATTCCCGAAATGGACTATCCGGCGGGAGTCCTTCTCGCGAAGATGAGGCACAACTAAGTGTGATAGAGGCCAGCATGCAGGTACAGGCCAGCAGAAAGGAGAAACGCATGGGGCAGTCCATACCCCATAGGTGGTGGTGCGTCAAGAGGCGAGCCCTTGAAAATCCTTCGAGCCGACAGTCATACTGAGGTGCACCATACGAGGATTGAGATGCATGACATTCGCTGCTGCGTTCCAAATTGCCAAGCGAGACCCTACGCCCCAGCCGGAACCCAGTCTGTCTGTAAGGATCATTTCATCAATTTCCTGACCTGGCGCCGCCGCCGAGGCCCGCAGATGTTCCTGAAGTACGCCGCCATGACGATGCCGGAGCGAGACACCATCGCCGCCGAATGGGTGAAGACCATCCGCGTCGACGAGGTGCCCGCCAACTCGCCAAAGACCTGACCAGAAGAACTTCAATCCCAGAAACGGAATCTGGTATCAGTGAGAACTAGGAGAGGTTGGGTGGTGTATGTTGATGCTTCGTCTTGTTGAGAAGCGCCACTACCACAGGAAGGAACGCTAGAATCGGGAACAAAAAGGAATAGTCCATGATGGTATCCGCGGTTGAAAAAAAGCCATTGCCACTTAAATAGTCTCGTGCGGCTTGATCGTTGGCATGTTGGGCAATCGCTAATCCACCAAAGGCGTACTCTCTGGCAATCGCCAGACCACCAAACGCAGCCTCCCAGCCGATCGCAGCTCCGCCTGCAGCCAGCAGCCCGATTGCCAACCCGCCCAACGCCATAGCACCGAAGGCCGCTCCGGCCAGCGCAATGACTCCACAACTGACGCCTCCGATTGCGATTCCTCCGAACGCCGCGCCGCCGACTGACAGAAGTACCCCAAACGATACATCCCCGATCGCAATCCACCCTTTCGCAATCCCCCTGACATACCGCCCGTCCTCAATCCGGCTCATTGCAACATGGACCAGCGGCAAACCCAGGAAAGTCAGTTTGCTCAGATACTGCATGGGCCACCTCCCCTGCCAAATCAGCCAGACAACACAAAGTATACCACTCGATGAAGATCGCTCTATCGAATGGAGGGCATGAGCGATATCGACGATTCCAATGTTACGGCCTTTTTCGTTCACACATTTTCTTCACATAGTCGTTAGCCTTAGAGCGATAGCCCGTATTGGCAGAACTCTTCGTCTCGTTGCCACCCCAACGCTTCGTACAGCCTCTGAGCCGACACGTTTGTAATCGCCGTCGACAGCTCCAGACGAACTGCCCCGGCAGCACGAGCAGTCTCGGCAGCAGCTTTCAGCAGCAGAGTGCCGACGCCACGGCGCCGGACGACAGACGTGACAAACAGGTCGTCGAGCAGATAGATCGGCGCGGCGAGAACTGAAGAGAAACTTGGAAACAGCTGCGCAAATCCGATCGCGGTTTCATCAGAGTCTTCGGCAATGAGCACAACCGACTCGCCGCCAGAGAGGCGATCAGTCAAGAACCGGCGGGCAACAATCAGGTCCGACTTCTGACCGTAGAACTGGCGATATCCGTCGAACAGCGGAACCAGCTGCTCGAGATCATGCAACGTTGCTCGACGTACCGTGTCGTTCATGAACGAGCTGGAGGGCTAGCAATTGCAGTAAGTAGCGGTACGCTGCAGGCCACTGGTCAGCGGAACTGGCTAAAAGTTTTTAGTAGCTTCATTGTGGACTCATACTCAAGGCGGTCACCTTCGAAGTCACAACGGTAAAGACCCTGAAGATTCGAAGGCAATGTGACACCGCGTTCGACTAACAAAATTACCTTCTTTCCATATAGCGCCATGGCTGCGCCGATCTCAATAAGGACATTGTCGTTAAGCTTAGTATGCTCGTTCCCCTCTTTGTCGAGATATTTCCCCTCCCCTCCAACATGAATAACTCCCGCCCCACAAGAACGCATGTCCTCGAAAACTTTCTCGGGTACCGGAATGGCCGTCGACTCGCGCTCCACAGATACCACAGGCTCAAAACTCCCAAACGTAAGGAGTTCCTTGATTTGAGCGACTATGGCTTTTTGTTTGCCATGCGATATGAAGACACGGCTCAGCTTCGCATCAAACCCTGGGGCATTCGGCGAAGTGCCTGTTTGTGAGCTGCTCAGGGCAGTTGCGTCCGGTTGCCGAGAAGCATCAGGCGTCGCTGCTGCCGTATCAGGGACCGAAGCATCGTGCTCAGGAAGTTCGGGTGTCGCAGTTGGTGCGGGCACACCTGGCGAATCGAGGTTTACGAACGGACCGGTCGGCGTTTCGCGGATTATTCCAGCGTAGCGTCCGTTCGCTTTGATGATTTCCAGCGCCTGTTGAACCCTGTCGGCGGGAAGACTCAGAGACTTTAGAACGTTGCCCGCGATCATGTCATTCGGAAGCTTTGCACGGCGGTAGCGTTCGAAGAATTCTTTAGAAATCCTGGGCTTGAGAATCGCTTCTCGGCGCGCGCCGAGATCTTCGCCTTCTTCCTCTGGCGCTACCAACCTTCGCCCTAGTTGTGTCAGTTTTATTGTGTTCGCGTTTACACCACCCTCGGTCAGTCCATAAGCAATCGAGGCGCCAGCCAATGCGGGCCAGGCACTGCTGGTTGGACTAATGCCGAGGGCAAGAGCAATATCCGGAGGCGAGCCTCCGGTACTGGCAAAATTATCGACAATGGCCGATGCAATTTTCTGCGCCTGCTGAAGTGTCGTCTGAGGAAAGTCGGCCTGCTTGAAGTACGTTCGCTTTTCTACCGACTCTATCCTGGCTCGTTTCCTGGCAGGCTTAGATTTGCCTTGAGCCATGGCTCCTTCTCCTTTTATCGATGCGTCAAGCGCGATGGGTTCGCGTTGTCTGGCCGCCGCACATCGGGGATAGGACAGTGCACGTACGCTCGTGACGCCGAGTTATTGCACACATTGACCGGTATAGTACGTCCATCCAGACTGCAAACTGGCGCGTGATTCTTACGTGTGTCCAATCCCTTGTCAACACGCACCTCAGCCCCTTGTCAGCGTCTAATACACGCAGGCTACCTTCACTTCCCTCTCGTGGCCTGGTGATCTTCTCCTGTGCGCTTTGAGCAAACACCGCCTTCCCCCCCTTCCATAGCTGGGGCTAGCGAGTGGGATGCCTCCAACTGCGCCCATGCAGCAGGCACGCCATCCTCCAGCGAAAGTCTAATCTGACTTGTGTGCGGGCTGCGCGAGCAAGAAGGCATCCCGCTCACTAGCCCATAACCGCCGACCCATGATGATGGATCATCAGCCACTCGTCGCCGATGCGCTCGAAGAGGTTCGTCGCGAGGACTTTCGCTTGCTGCGGCTCATCGGATTGCTGGCTGGTGATGTTTTCGACGCAGATCACCCAGGCCATATCGCCAGCGACCTGCACCATCACCTCGGTGAGTTCGAATTTCATGGAAAACGTATTATTGAAGATCAGCACCCAGGAATCGCGCACGTTCGGCCAGCCGGAACGGAGTGCCCAGCCCGGATGCACACAGGTAACATATTCTTGATGGGCCCAGACCTCGTCCATCTTGGCAATGTCCAGACTCTCAAAGGCGTCATAGAATTTCTGGTTGGCTTTGGTGACTTCTTCGATGCGTTGTTTCAGCATGAACGCCCCCTGGCGGGAGCCATCATACTGCAACCGTTAAGAGAAGGGCGAGCAGCAAAATAGGGAGGCTAACTGCGCTCGAGATTTGCCGTTTGACGGTTCACCACCCAGACGCCGGCCAGGATGAGACCGATGCCGATGACTTCTATAAGACCGACCGTTTCCTTCAGAATGAGCGCGGACAGCCCGACGGCAGCAACCGGCGTGAGATTTCCCAGAACCGAAGCACGTGAGGGACCGATGCCCTTTACACCGAACAACCAGGCCTGTTGCGCCACAGCTGTGGCAAAGACCACGAGATAGCCGAGCGCGAGCCAGTCCGATGTCGTCACCGACGCGACGCCCGCATCCATCATCTTCCGATCAGTCCAAAGGAGCGGAATCTGCAGGACCGTCGCGACCAACAGCGTAGTCCAGTTGACGGTCAGCGCCGAGACCCGCTCCATGATTGTGCGACTGCCGATGCTGTAGAGGGCCCAACTCACCACGCCCAGAAACACGAGCGTGCTCCCCAACAGGGGCTGCTCACCGGCGACTTGAAACCCTGCCACGGACACCAGCGCGACACCTGCAAAGGAGAGAAGCGCTCCTGCCCACACGGCACGCAGCGGGACATCTCGAATCAACATGGCGGAGAGCAGCGCGGTTACGACGGGACTCGATCCGATAATCACTCCGCCGACGGCTCCACTGACATACTTGAGGCCCATGAGAATGAGAAGATGGTTACCCAACACGCCGAGCCCGAGTAGGCCCAGCAGACGGATATCCGGTTTGCTCAGCTTGACCGCCCCGCCTTCCTGCCACCACCAGGTTCCCAGGAGGATCGCTAATCCACCGATATCGCGAAGAACCGACGCTTCGACAGCGGAGAAAGATCCGAGAGCCATCTTCTGTGCCACGATCGAGCCACCCCAGAGGATAGCCGCGAGGACGACCGAGCTGTACGCCAGTGTCGTGGATGAATGCGCCATGCCTACGGGATACCTTCGTTTCTATCCGCCGTCAAGGAGTATTCTGCGATCGCCCTCTGCCACTTGACTACGTTTACATCTATGGATAGCCTTCGTCTAACAGACAAGGCCGGCAAAAAGGAGGGTATTTCATGCGTCAGAAGCAGGGTGTCCGAGGATTCTTGTCCATATTAATGACTGCCTCCCTACTCCTAGCCGGCTGCACTCGAGATCTGGTTCGCGACGACGTGAAGTATGCGCAAACCGGCGCCCATTGTTCAGGCTCTGAGGGTGTCGACAACTCTTCGATAGCCGTCCTACCCGTCCCGCTGGTCGCGTTCTTCGTGCCCCATGCGAATCTGCACGATATTAAAGCCGACGACTATCTGAAGCGCTGCGGGGATCCGAGCAAGTTGATCAATCGACATGTGAGGGTCAACCGCACCGGCTGCATTCCAGCCGGGCTTACCCGCATCATCACCCTCGGCATCTGGCAATGGTGCCCGGCGAACGTGTCGTGGGAGGCGGATGTGAAGGCGTGAAGCGTAACATGTGACGCGTGACAAGTTTTTTGACGTTCGAGTCTTTCACTCATCACTCGTTGCCCGTCACCCGTTACATCTTCTTCCTGACCACCAGCACCCCGTCGCGAATCGTGACCAGCACGGCGGTCACACGTGGGTCGGCTGATACCGTGCGATTCAGTTCCTGGATGGCGGCTGTCTGTTCATCGGGCGGCGGCTGTTTCAGCACATCGCCATTCCATAACACGTTGTCGATCAAGATCACCCCTTGCGGAGAGAGCAAGTCTAGCGCGCGCCGGTAGTAATTGAGGTAATTGGTCTTGTCTGCATCGATGAAGATCAGATCGAACGGACCACTGAGCTCCCTTATTGTATCCAACGCCCGCCCCATACGTATTGCAATCTTTCTCCCACATTGGGCCTGAGCTATATATCGCCGAGCCACCGCCGCCGACTCCTCATCGACCTCACAGGTGATCACCGTCCCGTCATCCGGTATGGCTTCGGCAAAGCAGAGGGCGCTGTAGCCGGTAAACATCCCGATCTCGAGCACCCGCTTCGCTCCCACCAGCTGCGTCATCATCTTGAGAAAGGCCCCTTCCAAGGGGCCCACCAGCATCTGGGCATACTCCACGGTCCGCTGGGTCTCTTCACGAAGCGCCCGACAGACTGAGGACTCCGGCGTCGAATGGGCTTGGGCATAGGCTTCGATGTTGGATGGGACGAGCCGGTTCATTCTGAATTCCTTTCGCCGGTTTGAAAAACACGGGCGTCGTTGCGTACACTGCAAGAAGCAGCCAGTTCGTGAACGCCGGATCTTAGCACAGCCGCGAGGAGGCCACGCTTGAAGACGATCGCCACGTTGGAACCGCTCACAACCAGACTTCTGGAAATCCAACGCATCAATAGCGCCGCCTCGGTGCTGTCTTGGGATCAGGAGACCTACATGCCGGCCGGCGGGGGAGAAGCGCGGGCGGAGCAAATCGCCGTGCTCCAGGGGTTGGCCCACCAGAAGTTGGTATCTCCGGAGATCGAGAGTATCC
>JACPZN010000003.1 GCA_016195505.1 Nitrospirota bacterium
GGTAGAGCATCGCCCTTTTAAGGCGAGGGCCCTGGGTTCGAGTCCCAGCCGGCTCACCAGTTCTTCCAACTACTTAGGGCGGTCATTGGCTTCCTGCATCGCGAGCCGAGAGACGAAGGTATGACGGAGATCTGAAATCGGAGGGGTACCAGAGATACCGCGCTCCATGCGGAAAGATCCGATCGACTGGTTGTGCGACGCACAGTTCTTTGAAGTGCGTCAGGACACTCAGCACGATTGAGTTCATTGGTACTCTTCGTTTGTCACCCACCTTCGTTTTCCGAGGATACGTCACCCGATCTTGACATTTCTTTCTCTTACAGCCCAAATTCAGGTAGCCACAGTCACTGAGGACCTTGCTGAGTAGGGAGAGGATGGTGCGCGATGAACCGATGGGTCGCACAGTGGGGGAATCGGCTTCGCATTCAGCACAAGGTATGGGTGGCGCTCCTGTCGCTCTGTGTTCCGCTCAGTGCAGGCATTGTACTTCATCTGTATGTTGTCCAACAGCTGCTTGTGCTCCAACAACAACGGCAAGAGCTCATGCTGGCAGATGAGCAGGTCCATTTGTTGGGGCGACTCGCCATCGACATTGAAGATGGATTTCGCGGCTATGTTTTGTCCCAGCAACCTGTCTTTCTTACTCCACTGGCCGAAGCAGAAGCTAAGCTGGGCCAGGCGTTGTCGAATGCCACAAAGTTACTAGCGAGGCTACCGGGTTCCCCGATCCGTCTCGGGCCGATCGAACAACAACTGAAAGACCTTCTACAAACGAAGCATGAATTGATCGCAGACATTCAGCAGGGACCGGCGGAGAAAGCATTAGCATATGTGCGGTCGGGTGAAGGGCTCCGACTGTCCGATATCCTCCGCAAAGACCTCCGGACCATCGAAGATCGCCTGGAGCGGCAGCGCAATTCGTTGAACGAACAAGCGGATGCGCTCTCGCAGCGGACATTTGTCGGACTGTGGGTCACGCTGGCCGGTGTGGTCGCGCTGGGATGGATTGTGTCACGCATACTGGCCCGGGCTCTCACGGATCCGATCATGCGGCTGCAATCCGCCACGGCAAGAATCGGAGCGCAAGTCGATGTGGCCGGGATCACCGAGCTGTTGGCCACCGGTCAAGGAGAGAAGGACGAACTCGGTCAGCTGGCAGAGGCATACCTTGCCATGGCCCGACGCATCCAGACGAACATCCGAGAGATCGAAGCGCTAGACTCAATCAGCCATGAGATCAACACCATGGGCCCGGACGACCTAGATGGGGTGCTCCGGCGTATTACGGACCGGGCAGTGGAATTAGGGCAGACGGATATCTGTCTGGTGCTCCTTCGCGACGAACGAGTGAATTGTTGGATTGTTGAGGCTGCATCCGGCGAATGGAACGACCGTTTGAGGAAATTGGTCATACCGTGGGGGGAACTTCCGGTCAGCGTTCGAGCGTTTGAGGCGCGCGAGGTGGCCACCGGGGAAGGGTTTCATTTGGATGAGTGGCCGCACATGGTCCGGCGCAACTTGAGTGGGTACGATACGCTGGCATTTCCATTGATTGCGGATGGTATTCCGTTCGGCGTCCTGTCGTTTCTGAACGAGCGACCCCAGGCAGCGCCTGAGTGGAATCAGCGCCTGGCTGAAGGATTGGCCCAAGAGGCTGCGCTGGCCATCTCAAATGCGCGGTTGCACCAAGCGGCACAACAGCTGGTCCAGCAGAACAGTGGGCAGTTCGATGACCGAACGAAGCGGTGGTTATCCCTTCTCGAAGAGAATGGCAGGGATCTTGTGCAGCGAGTAGAAGGGATCTTGACCGTGGCTCATGTGAGTGCTGATCAGGGGGCCGTCACGGCTGTCGATCCAGGTGCAATTATTGGTGAGGTGTTGAAAGACCGAGCTGGTGAGATTGCGCGGCTTCGTGCCATGGTATACGTTGAACCAGGACTACCGCTCGTCGCATGTTACGGTGCTCATCTCCGGCAGATCTTCGACAACCTCATTTCGAACGCACTTAAATTCACTCGAGAGGGAGAGTCACCCGTGGTGAGGATCAGCGGGCGTGTACAAGGTCCTATGGTGGCTTTCGCTGTGGAGGATCAGGGGATCGGGATTCCCTTGACCCAACGTACTCGAGTGTTTCAGCCATTTGTCCGTTTGTTGATGTCTGAGGCAGCTGGCAGCGGGATCGGCCTGACCATCATCCATCGCATCGTGGAACTGTATGGCGGCAAGGCATGGATCGACGGAGCCGAGGGGCCTGGCTGCACCGTACAATTCACGGTCCCGAGTTTTCAGGAGCACAGGGCAGTTTTGAATGCCAGGATGCAGTCGTCGCGGGTCCTCGGTGTGGTTGATGAAGTCCGGCGAGAAGCTCTGTAAGGAAGGGGGAGATGATGACACGTGGCGAAATTTCAGTCATGCGATCAACCAGAACCAAATCCAAAGTGCCGTTCACGATCCTGATCGTTGAGGACAACGCAACGGATGTTGAGCTGATGCTGCACGCCCTTGAAGCGGCGAATCTGAAATCGATTGGGGGAGACATTGATATGGAGGTTCGTGCCACGGCAGAAGGAGCCTTACGATTGCTCGGGGAACGGGCCGTAGATCTTGTGCTAACCGACATGGTGTTGCCGGGTATGGACGGGTTGGATCTCGTCAGCCGCATTCAGAGGATGGATCCAAACTTGCCGGTGCTGGTGGTGACGCGGATGAACGCGGTCCCTCTGGCCGTGGATGCGATGCGGCGAGGCGCCTTCGACTATGTGCTCAAACCCGTCAATGCAGTGGATTTGGGGATGCGCCTCCATCGGGCGATTCGAATCTCTGAAATCCTGCGTCGGCATGCGATTTATGAGCAACAGGACCGGCAGGAGTTCGAAGCCAATAGTTTCGTGGGGAGTGG
>JACPZN010000204.1 GCA_016195505.1 Nitrospirota bacterium
GGGAGTGGCGGAAGCGAACGCGCGTGTGGAGAGTAGCCAGTTCTAAGGTTGGCCTAATATCCGGTTAATTTTGCCCGGGTAAGCTGAAGATACCATCGGAGCTTACCCATGAATCACATCGGAATGCGGGTCTATTGGACAGCTGTCGCAATGTTCGTCTTCTCAGTCCTTGCCAGTGCCACGGCGTCTCGGGATAGAAGGTGACACCAAACTCGCTCCGCAGACGCGGAATCCCTCCCCCCAGAAATTTAATAGCACAGCTGAAGGGGCGGGGTATCGAGTGGCAGGGAATTGTCGGTGATTGTATGCCGGTGCCGCCGTCGGAGTGGCGGAAGCGCAGAGACTAAAACCATCAACGGTTTGGTAGGCCAGCGTCTCGCCTGACACCCCCTGCAGGTGGCCTAACTTTGCCAACCAATCGCTGAGTGGGCTCTCTCAAGCGATTCGTGCTTGCCTGACCAGCTACCTCAACCTTAAGACTCCTTCATTAACTTATATGGCCAAGCGTGTCGAGCATTGCGCCGCCCCGCTAGCCTTCTCATTCAGTTCGGGATCATTGGTCTTTCTGCTAGTGTGTCACTTATTGTCGGCCTCAGACTCACAGTTTTCGGTTTCCGATCTTGGTACAGACTTGTTCAGAAGCCTCTCGACAAGAAGCTGAAAGCACTGCCATAATCCAGGCGTTTTTGGATTTTCCCTAATTCTTTCGAGGCTCTTTTCACTGTGCAATGTACCTCCCTTTATCTGGCTGGTAACAGCCCCACAACTGATACCCATTGGCAAAGGTGGCATACCCCTGGAGGGCACCTAGCCATGCACACAAAAAAAGAAAAGGGCCAAGCCCCCTTAATAGACATGGCTCCTCTCTGCTCTCACAAGTGTAACCGTTGCACCGATACTACTACACACTCAGCGCAACTGGATGCAATAACCTAGAACCGCTATTCTCTCCTCCCATCAAGGCTTTCGTCGATTTTATTAGGGCGTTGCTGATCCGGTGAAATTGCTTCGGTTGGTTTTTGTACACCGCAGGTTGGATGGTTCGATTCCTCTCGCCAGCTCTCTGCTCAAACACTGACTCAAATTAACAAAAAGGCCGCGCCCTGAGAGGCGCGGCCTTCACTCAACGTCCGCTCGAACTCTTCTTTAGCTTCAGTAAGCGGCTTGAGCGGCGAATCGGGCGATACGCTGACCGATGGCAGCAAATCAGGCGTCAGCATATCTTGACGTGACATCACCACAGCCTTTTCGACCGCGTTTTCCAATTCTCGCACGTTACCGGGCCACGGGTTGACCATCAGCCGATGGAGCGCAGCAGGCGTGAACCCCTTCACCTCCTTGTTGGCACGCTTCACGCTGAGCTTGAGGAAGTGTTGTGCTAACAGCGGGATGTCGTCGCGGCGATCACGCAAGGGCGGAATGAACAGCGGCACTACCGAGATACGGTAGTACAGATCATTGCGGAAGGTTCCGCTCTTGACCGCCTCCCCGAGATCTTTGTTCGTTGCCGCGATGATACGGACATCCACCTTCGTAGTGGTTTCCGACCCTACCTCTCGAATTTCTCGTTCCTGCACGGCGCGTAACAGTTTGACCTGCATTGAGAGGGGCATTTCGACGATCTCATCGAGGAAGAGCGTGCCTCCGTTGGCCATTTGGAAAAGCCCGCGCTTGGAGCCATGGGCGCTGGTAAACGCTCCTTTCACATGGCCAAACAGCTCGCTTTCGAACAGAGTTTCCGGAATAGCGGCGCAGTTGAGCGCGACGAACGGCCCCTTGTTCCGCCGGCTATTGGTATGGATGACGCGAGCCATCACCTCCTTGCCGGTCCCGGTTTCTCCAAAGAGCAGGATGGTCGCGTCTGAATCGGCCACTTGGGCGATCTGCTGGAAGAGTCGCTGCATCGCAGGGCTTCGTGCGACGACATTTTCGAGGCCGTAGAGTTCTTTGACCAATGATTTGAGCCGCTGAATCTCCCGGCTCATTCGTTGTTGTGACAGGGCTTTTTCGATCGTGGCTTTCAGCTCCTTGTCGTCGAACGGTTTGGTCAGGTACCCAAACGCGCCACGCTGCATGGCCTCAACCGCATTGGGAATACTGCCGTGGGCCGTGAGAATGATGACCGGAAGGCCGGGATGGATGCGGAGCAGTTCTTCGGTCACATCCAGTCCGTCCTCGCCACGGAGGCGAAGGTCGGTGATCGCCAGGTCGAACATCTTTTTCTTGGCTTCTCCAACTGCTTCCTGCCCAGTAGTGCAAGAGGTGATCGAGAATCCCATTGCAGACAGCCGCATCTTCAACAGGTGAAGCAGTCCTTCGTCATCGTCAACTACGAGAATGTTCTCTTGGTCCATAGCATCCCTTCTGACGTTCGTTTTCGTTATGGTGTCGTCTCAGGCACGGGAACCGGGACGGCCGTCGACGGCGGACGGATCGGGCGCACCTTCTCGCGCATTTCTTGATCAATTCGTTTCAATGCTTCAAGTTGCGTGGAAAGCTCCTCGATTTTCCGGTCTCGCTCTGCAAGCTGTTTTTGCAGGCTTTGGACTGAAGTCGGATCTACTGCAATCTTTCCTTGGTCTTTCTTCGATAGCAGCGACTCGATCTTGTGGTCTCGATCTGCAAGCTCCCGCTGTAGGGCCTCAACCGTCTGGGAATCGCCATCTTTCGTTGAGCGAAGTTGCTGAATAACCACTTCTCTATCAAGCAAGTCCCGCACCAGACGGTCCGCGGCCTGGGCCAGCGAAGTGTTTGTATCCGCAAGGGCAGGCGCTATAAAAACCGATTCTGGCCACGATTTTGGCCCAGGAGCCGCACGTTCTTGCAGCAATTGGAGCCAGGCTTTGCTTGATGTGGCGAGTTGACTCTTAGGAGCAACAGCTGAGACCTTCCCAAAGTATTTCTCTGCAATTTCGCGGCTTTCGTACAGTCCGAGCAAAGCCCTCGTGAAATAGACATGATCACAGGAATTGGTTTCACCGCATTTCAACGCCAAACTTTCCTGTTTCTTTGCAAGCGCTTGAAATGTTTTGGCTTCCCCAGGTTCTAAGACGAAATAGGGGCGAGTGACGGGAGTTGGGGCCGTCCAGGCTGCACATCCCTCAAGCATGAGCCATAGAATCATCTGAACCGCCAGTAGCCTCATGCCTTCCCCGACCTTCCCGGCTTGGTCAACCGTAGGATAAACCGTACAGTTGTTCCCTTGCTTATCTCACTTTCAATCCAAATTCTCCCCCCATGGGCTTCGACAACCCTCTTCGCCAATGCGAGCCCCAACCCGCTTCCCGCAGAAGAATGTTTAGCTTTCGTCCGACCCTGATAAAACCGCTCAAAAATATGCGGCAAATCACCAGCCGCAATTCCCGGTCCCGTATCCGAGACCGCAACTTCGAGTACTCCGGCTTGCGGATCAGATTTCATGTGAACTTTGACAACACCACCTTCTGGGCTGAACTTCAATGCATTGGATAACAGATTATCAAGGACCTGTTCAACCCGAGGAGCGTCTGCTTTCACCCAAATCCGTTCCCCGGTATCTTCCATCAGCAGCTGGACATGCTTCGAATCGGCGAGGAGGCGAACTTTATTGATCGAGATATCGGCGACTCGCTTGAGATCCACAGGAACAATCCGATATTCCATCATACCGGCTTCCATCTTTGAAAGGTCAAGAATCGTCGAAATCAAATGGATCAGTCGTCGGCTGCTGTCGGCCATAATTCGAAGCGTCGTTCGCTGCTCCTGCATGAGGGGGCCAGGAATTTCATCAAGAAGTAAGTGCGTGCCTTCTTGGATTGACGCCATGGGTGTTCGTAACTCGTGGGACACGTGGGCTAAAAATTCCGCCTTCATGTCGTCGAGTTCCTGCAGTTTCGTTCCCATCCAGTTCACAGTATCGACCAAGTCTTTCAACTCAGCCGGAGCGGTGATCTGAAGCGGTGTACCGAAGTTTCCTTGCCCAATTTGCTTGATGTGCCCCTGCAGCTGGCGAAGCGGACGCAAGATGGTATAGCTGGCAATGCCGGCGAGCCCCAACCCAAAGACTAATGCCACCAAAACAAGTTGCTCTGTGACAGCTTCCGCTTGGGCGGCGCTGGCTCGTGACTCGCTCACTCCGACGCTCACCCGCGCCTCATGAAGATCAATATAGCTCTGAATCGAGGACGACATTCGGTCCATAAGGGCATCGCGTCGGTTCTCGTACCCAGGGGCGATTGCAAGGGCTTTGTCGTTCGACTGCTGGAATTCATCCTGGAACAATACCAATCGTTCTTGAAGCAGCCGGCTGGTGTCTTGAAGGAGACGCAAACCCTGAGAGGAGCTTTCTTGACCACTAAGATGTTGAAGACTACGTTGAAACTCATCTACCTCCTCATTGAAGTTCGTTAAGAATGTGCCATCCTTGGTCGCCATGTATTTTTTTTCGCTATTCAGTTGCGCATAGAGAGACCCCAACAACCGTTTTGCGGACTCGACCGCGGGATAGTGATAGGACGCCATTTCCGTGCTCATGGCCGTCAGTTGTCGGAGCTGAAAGAGCGCGTAAAGATTGACTCCTCCCATGACCGCAATGATGACGAGGGAAGTCAGGAGGAGGCGCCAAAAGATTGAAAGTCGCACAAGTCTGAGCCTCAGCCAGGCACCACAAGAAGAGAAGTCCAAGAATTCCGGTGTATGTAAACCCATACACTATTTCGGTCCCGGTCTCAAGCAGATCGTCCCTATTGAACTACTGAGGAAGGGCCTAAGTAAGATTGTTGAACAGGTTGCAAAAGGATCATCAGCGAGAGCCTTTCGCGAGTTAAGTCCTCTACGGTCTGGTGTCAAACTGTTGAGCGAACAGCCGCTGTCTTCGTGAAAAACCGTGAAGTAATGCAAACAGATGGCCGCGGAATAATAGGATTGCCAGGGCAATTGGAGGCGTGAGCAGAAGCAGAATCATCCACTGCGCATCCGGATGGATTCCGGCATAGGACAACCATCCTCCCACAAGGGTGAATGGCAGGATCAGAATTTGGAAAAAGTCCAGGCCTGCTCCGCGTCCAACACGGCTGGATAACGCAAAAAACTCGCGCAGGCCGCTGGGAGACAGCACCACCGGCAGGATCAGGACGGCAAACGGCAGAAACCACTCAACCCAATGCTCCAGCACGAAATCATACGAGGTCTTAAAGACATCAAGGATCGACGCGTGCCGGACTTGATAGATGACCTCTGGCGCCGGATTCAGCAGAATGAATAAGAGGAGCAGAAACGCGGATGAAAGAAACTGTCCGTACGGATTGGCTTGCGTGCCCATATCGAGCACCATGGTCGGCAGCCAGAGCACAAATCCAACGCCGATGACGTCCAAAAAATAATGTCCGAAGCTCTCCATGACATCGGTAAATTGAATAGTCCTCGCCGCACTCAGGGATTGCTCGATCAGCCGCAGGGTGGCGCCCACTAGCAACGCATTGAACGCGCCCAGCAGAAGACCTCCTGCCATCCCCAAGGGGGCGGCGATCCCAGTCGCTCCCACAAACAACAATGCGAATACGATGAGGGCGACAACGGTCATCCAGCTCCGAACGAGTGATCGTCCCGTGGCGCGCAACGCTTGTCGATACAGTTCGATTGTGGCTGAAACGAGTTGGCCCATACGCATGTCTCCGGCATGACATGAAAAGGGCTCATGGGTTGACTTATCATGGCCGATGATTATCAATGTGCCATCGACAAGTGCACTCACATCTCTTGGGTGAATAGTCATGGATATGAATCGGATGACCGTCAAATTGCAGGAGGCACTGCAGTCAGCTTCGGCCCATGCCCAGAGGAGAAGCCATCAAGGCATCGACGTCGAGCATGTGCTGCTTGCCCTGCTTGACCAGGAAGGGGGAACAACCCCTGCGCTGCTTGAGCGAGCCGGGCTGGCCCTGCCAACCGTCCGGCAGGCGGTCGAGCAAGCCTTGGCAAAGTTGCCGCAAGTACAAGGCGGTGGAGCCGCTCCAGGTCAGCTTCATGTGACCACTCGGCTCGGGCAGATCCTTACTCGAGCAGAGGAAGAACAAAAAACGCTCAAGGACGACTATTTGAGCGTCGAGCACGTGTTGTTGGCCATGGTTCAGGAAGGAGGCCTGTTCAAGAAGCTGGGACTCACCCGAGATCGTCTGTTGGCCGGGTTGCAACAGGTACGGGGCAATCAGCGTGTCACCAGTCAGGACCCGGAAAGCACCTACCAGTCTCTCGAGAAATACGGGCGCGACCTGACCCAATTGGCGGGCCAAGGCAAACTTGATCCCGTCATCGGGCGGGATGATGAAATCAGGCGCGTGATCCAGATCTTGTCGCGCCGCACCAAGAACAACCCTGTTCTCATCGGTGAACCGGGAGTCGGAAAGACGGCGATTGTCGAAGGGCTGGCTATCCGTATCATCAAAGGCGATGTCCCCGAAGGCCTTAAGCAAAAAAAGTTAATCGCGTTGGATATGGGATCGCTCGTCGCGGGCGCCAAGTTTCGGGGCGAATTCGAAGAGCGTCTCAAAGCCGTGTTGAAAGAGATTCAATCGTCACAAGGTCAGATCCTCCTCTTCATCGATGAATTGCATACGGTTGTCGGAGCCGGCGCCGCGGAAGGCGCCATGGACGCCGCCAATCTCCTCAAGCCTATGCTGGCGAGGGGCGAGCTGCACCTCATCGGCGCGACCACGCTCGACGAGTATCGGAAGCACATCGAAAAGGATGCGGCGCTGGAACGCCGCTTTCAGACCGTCTTCGTCGATCAGCCGTCCGTTGAAAACACCATCTCAATCTTGCGCGGCCTCAAAGAACGGTATGAAGTGCACCATGGAGTGCGGATCAAGGATAGCGCGTTGGTGGCGGCAGCGAAACTTTCGCATCGCTATATTGCAGATCGGTTCCTTCCGGACAAAGCCATCGACTTGGTCGATGAAGCCGCGGCCCGCCTTCGGACCGAGATCGATAGCCTCCCGGCTGAGTTGGATGAGGTTTCGCGGAAAGTTCTCCAGTTGGAAATTGAACGAGAAGCTTTGCGGAAAGAAAAAGATCCGGCGAGTGCCGCTCGCTTGACAGCTCTCGAATCCGAACTGAACGAGAAGCAACGCGACCTGCACTCCTTAAAAACCAGGTGGGAATCAGAAAAGGCTTCCGTCTCGCGCCTTCGAAAAACACGCGAGGCGATTGAAGAAGTGAAGCGCAACATTGAACAGGCGGAGCGGGCTTACGATCTGAATCGCGTGGCCGAACTCCGATATGGGGAACTGCCTCGGTTGGAACGAGAACTGGCCCTGGAACAACAACACTTGGGGAAAAAACAGGACGAGACGAAGCTGCTGAAAGAAGAAGTCGATGAAGACGAGATCGCGGCCGTTGTCAGCCGATGGACCGGTATCCCTGTGTCCCGCCTCCTCGAAGGCGAAACCGACAAACTGCTGAAGCTTGAGGAGCTGCTTCACCAGCGTGTGGTGGGCCAGGATGAGGGTGTTCTGGCCGTCGCGGATGCCGTGCTTCGCGCGCGATCGGGCATCAAGGATCCCAATCGTCCGATCGGGTCCTTCTTGTTCCTCGGTCCTACCGGAGTAGGCAAGACCGAACTGGCGCGGGCGCTGGCTGCAATTCTGTTCGACGACGAAGGGAATCTCATCAGAATCGACATGTCCGAATACATGGAAAAGCACACCGTAGCCCGTCTCATCGGCGCGCCTCCAGGGTATGTGGGCTACGAAGAAGGCGGACAGTTGACTGAAGCCGCCCGACGCCGTCCTTTCTCCGTGATCCTGTTCGACGAAATCGAAAAAGCGCATCACGATGTGTTCAACGTTCTGCTGCAAGTGCTGGATGACGGCCGGCTTACCGATTCACAAGGCCGCACGGTCGACTTCAAAAACACCGTGCTGATCATGACTTCCAATATCGGCAGCCCACAGATTCTCGAGGCGCAACAACGCGGCGAATCCTACGAGCAAGTCAGAACGGTCGTGATGGGTGAGCTTCGGCAACATTTCCGACCGGAGTTCTTGAACCGAGTCGATGAAGTTGTGGTGTTCCATCCGTTAGGCAGCGAACACCTCATCAAAATCGTAGAGATTCAGCTGGAACGGCTCCGCAGCAGATTGACTGAGCGGCGGATTACGCTGGCGCTGACCCCGGCAGCACTCAAACATCTGGGAGAGCGCGGCTACGATCCGGTCTATGGGGCAAGACCCCTCAAGCGTCTGATTCAGCAGGAATTGGAAACCCCGATCGCGCGCTTGCTGGTCAAGGGAGAGTTGCGGGATGGGGATACGGCGTCAGTGGATGTGCAAAACGGAGACGTGATTGTGGTCCCGACTGTGACGGGTGAGCATACTCCTCCGCCTACCCGATAGAAACGGCGCCTCCCTTCGCATCGTGCGTCTGCCCACTCTTCTGTTGCTTCTCAATCTTCCATTCCTTCGCCGACACTTCGAGCAAGTGTCCTTTCATCGTGTGGAATTCTCCCTTTGAAAAAGAGACAACATCGGGGGCTTTCAGATCAAGTTGGAGCAGAACCTTGCCTGAAGTTGCTTCCTTGACCACGACGCTCTTGCGCGTTTTACTCAAGTCATAGGCCCGCCGTTCATTAAACATCATCGTGCTGTCGACTACTTTGGCCAGCATCCGTCCGTTCGAGTCGAATAACGCAAAATTGACCAAGAGGGCGCCGGTTGACGGGTGTTGTGCCACTTGAATTTGCGGCACGCCTTCGATCTCGATGGTGCCGTCTGAATTACGATAGAGATTGGAACCGACTTCAACATCCATATTTGTTGCCATGCTCCCCTTGCTATCTCCCGCGCAAACGGTGAAGCGCCGTTCGTGGCGCAATTCCCGAATCTGTTGATCTGTCGATTTGACGATTTCCGGATATGCAACAGATCATGAGATCAACAGATTCAGCCAATTAGGACTTTTTTATCCGGTCGAGGATCAAAGCGATACAGCCCCCCAGCAGTCCCCCGCCCATAATAGTGGTCAGCAGTTCTACGAGCTTGAGTTCCCATACAGAACCTTGAGCCTGCATGACTTCTCGAATGCCGCCTTGCAACATGATGACGGCCAGGGCCATCGTGGCTCCCACGACAAACCACCAGAAGAACACTTTCATTGTTGATGCCACCGAACGCCTCACACGTCAGGATTGCGGTCAAACGAGCGGTATTGAATGGCCTCCGCGATATGCATGGCGTCAATCTTATCAGACTCAGCCAAATCGGCAATGGTGCGTGCGACCCGCAGAATGCGCCCGTGCGCTCGCGCCGATAATCGAAGCCTGGTCATCGCCTGCTCGAGCAAATCTTGAGCCGGCTGATCGAGGCCACAATACCGCTTTACTTGCCGTGGCTTCAACTGGGCATTCGTATAGATGCCGTCGCTCCGATACCGTCGGCGCTGGCGGTCACGAGCCGTCACAACACGTGATCGAATCGTGGCTGACCCTTCAGTGGGAGGAAGTTCTGTGCGCAGTTCCCTGACCGGGACAGGCGGCACGTCCAGATGAATATCCAGCCGATCCAACAGCGGGCCTGAGAGCTTCGCTCGATACCGACGTATCTGAGTGCCTGTGCAGACGCAGGGTCTCGTACGGTCCCCGTAATACCCACAAGGACAGGGATTCATGGCGGCAACCAACATAAATCGCGCCGGATATTTGAGTGTCCCGCTTGCTCTGGTCAAGACCACATACCCGTCTTCCAACGGCTGCCGTAGACCTTCCAACACTCCTCGTTTAAATTCAGGAGACTCGTCCAAAAACAAGACGCCGTTATGCGCCAGCGAGACTTCTCCCGGCTTCGGAACCGTGCCTCCCCCGACGAGGCCAGCATCGGAGATGCTGTGATGAGGGGCTCGGAAGGGACGTACTGTCAGCAATGGCCGCTCCGGAGCGAGTTGGCCGGCCACGCTGTGCACTCTTGTTGTCTCGATCGCTTCCTCCAACTCCAGCAGAGGAAGAATTGAGGGAAGGCGGCGCGCCAACATCGTCTTGCCGGAGCCGGGGGGACCGACCATCAGCACGTTATGTCCGCCCGCTGCTGCCACTTCGAGCGCACGTTTTGCGTGGTCTTGGCCACGGACATCGGTGTAGTCTTCATCCTCGGACGGCCTTGAGGACTCCATCAAGCCATGGTTTGAACGACTGGGCGCGATGGATTGACTTCCCTTTAGAAACTCCACGGCTTCGGGAAGGGTGTGGAGCGGATAGGCGCTTACACCTTCGACCAGAGCCGCTTCAGGACCGTTTTCGGCCGGAAGCAGAAGATCATACCCAATGCGACAGGCAAGCCCGAACGACAGGGCTCCCGTGATCGGCTTCACACGACCGTCCAACGACAGTTCTCCGATCAAGACACGATTGCTCAGCATCGCCTGAGGAATCACATCTTCAGCAACGAGAATGC
>JACPZN010000205.1 GCA_016195505.1 Nitrospirota bacterium
ACAAGGGGCCTTGGGCATTGAAGGCCGCAGCCATGATCAGTTTCTCCGGTCTATTCTGGATCGCCTCAATGATCAGGCTACCCATACGACTGTGACGGCGGAGCGGGCCTTTTTGCACCGCCTAGAGGGCGGATGTCAGGTGCCAATCGCTGCCTACGCCACGTTGTCTGGCGGGCACTTAATCTTAGACGGGCTTGTGGCCACGGTTGATGGAAAAACTATCATCCGCGACAGTGTTGAGGGTAAGAATCAGGAGGCTCACGCGCTTGGAGTAGAGCTAGCCGAACGGCTCCTGGCGCGCGGCGGCGACAAGATTCTTCGGGAGATCTACGGAACAGCCTGATGACGGTGCGACGATCAAAAGGCAAGGTCTACTTGGTTGGGGCTGGTCCTGGTGATCCCAGGCTCCTGACCCTTCGTGGGAAGGAATGTCTTGAGCAGGCCGATGTGGTCCTGTACGATTATCTCGCCAATCCCGCGCTCCTTTCTCATGCACCAGACCAGGCTGAACGGCTGTATGTCGGGCGGCGTGGCAAGGGGAAATATCCGGCGCAAGAGGAGATCAATCGTGTGTTGATCGAACGGGCGAGCGCTGGGAAAGTGGTCGTGCGACTGAAGGGCGGGGATCCGTTCGTGTTCGGCCGAGGAGGAGAAGAAGCGGAAGTGCTGGCGTCAGCAGGCATCGAATTTGAAGTGGTTCCCGGCGTGACGGCTGCAGTTGCGGCGCCTGCCTATGCGGGCATTCCAGTGACCCATCGGACCCTGGCGTCCACGGTGACGATCGTGACTGGGCACGAAGATCAGGACAAGCCTTCGACGGGGTTGGAATGGCCACGGCTCGCTACTAGTCACGGCACACTCGTGTTTCTCATGGGTATGAAAAATCTTTCGGCAATCGTGGCGAACTTGATAGCCGAAGGACGAGCGTCGACCACGCCGGTGGCGGTCATTCGCTGGGGGACGAGAGCCTCACAGCAGACGGTCGTCGGCACGCTAGCCGATATTGTAGGAAAGGCCGAAGCGGCGAAGATGGAACCGCCGACGGTGATTGTCGTGGGCGAGGTTGTCCGGCTCAGACCACAGCTGAATTGGTTCGAGCAGCGTCCACTGTTCGGCAAGCGCGTGTTGATGACGCGAACCAAGGAACAGGCCATGGAATTGGCCGCGATACTGGCTGCCTATGGAGCTGAGGCGGTTGAAGCCCCGACTATCCGTATTGTTCCGCCGGCCGATTGGGCTCCAGTCGATCGGGCGATCGGCGCGATCGGCAGCTATGATTGGGTGATCTTCACCAGTATGAACGGCGTGGCCCAGTTCATGACCCGGCTGTGTGCAAGCGGGTTGGATGCACGCGCTCTGGCCGGACGGCGGCTCTGCTGTATCGGACCCCGTACGGCACAGGAGCTTGAGAAGTTCGGTGTCAAGGCGGATGCTATCCCTGCCGACTATCAGGCCGAAGGAATCCTACTGACGCTGGGGGGGCAGGATCTGAAGAAGGCGCGGATACTGATTCCTCGCGCGGAAGTGGCGCGCGAATTGCTGCCGGATGAACTTCGCGCCTGTGGCGCCCATGTTGATGTGGTCCCAGTCTATCGGACGCTCATTCCAAGCGGGGAGAGCGAGGGATGGCACCGGCAGCTCGTGGATCGACAGATCCATGTTGTGACCTTTACGAGCTCATCGACGGTCCGCAATTTTGTCGAGATGCTCGGTGGTGTGGACGTGGTGAAAGTGCTCTTGAAATCTGTCGTGATAGCTTGCATCGGACCGATCACGGCGAAGACGGTCCAAGAATATGGTTTGACCGTGTCGATCGTGCCGGGAGAGAATACGATCCCGGCGCTGGTTGATGCGATTGCCCAATATTATGGCAGTCGGGAGCAGGTTACGGCGGGAACCCAGTAGAGAAGACGGCAGGTTGACACGCAAAGGGAGGAGAACGGCATGGTTCCAGTGAAGTCATTTATGATTCCACGAGAGAAGTTTGTGACGGTACCACGTGATACGGACGCCCAAACTGCCGCCCGTATCATGCGCGACCGCGGAATTGGCAGCGTCTTTGTGACGAATGACAAGGAAATCATCGGCATCCTGACGGACAGCGACCTGATGCGCCGCGTTGTTGCGGCGGGCACTGACGCGAAACAGACCAACGTGGAGCAGATCATGTCGGCCCCAATTTTGACGATCGAAGAAAACAAGACGTTGTTGGACGCCAATGATCTCATGGCGCGAGCCCACGTCCGCCATCTCGGCGTGACAAGGGACAACAAACTGGTCGGCGTCATCTCTGTTCGCGACCTTGTCGTATTCTTGACGAATCTTCCTAGGAAGTAGGGTAGCATGGCGTTTCCGATTCAACGACTGAGGCGGCTGCGACAACATGAATCGCTCCGGCGGATGGTGCGAGAGACGGCATTGTCTCCTGCCGATTTCATTTATCCCCTATTCGTAGCCGAGGGGCGGGATCGACGCGAGGAAATTGCCTCGATGCCAGGACAGTTTCGGTTATCGATTGATCTGTTGATTAAAGAGGCC
>JACPZN010000206.1 GCA_016195505.1 Nitrospirota bacterium
CGCTATGCCACCATCGGACTGCCTCTTTCTCATTCCTGACGATGCCAGTTCCATCCCAGTAATTGTTTCCAAGAGCGAATTGCGCAAACGCATCACCTTGATCCGCTGCGCGTTGGTACCATCGGACAGCCTCGGCCTTGTCTTTCGGAACATCTCGGCCGCGATCATAGGCCTGGGCCAACGCAAACTGCGCTTCGACATTTCCCTTCTCGGCCTGTGTGCGTAGTTGTTGAGTTGGAGAGACCGATACGGCGCCCTGCTCGGCTACTTGCTTGGGCTTGTCTTGCGGCGCTGGGAGGGACCGGGCACTCCCGCAAGAGTTCATCAACAAGAGTATCGTGAAAAGAACAATGATCCGACTCCACATACATGCCTCCTTGAAAAAGCTATTTCGGTACGGCCTGACCGTAATACGTCTCGACCATCACGCCGATTTCTTTGAGCATCGGAGTCGGCAGTGTCCCGCCAGCACAGATGATGACCGCGTCATTTTTGAACCGTCCCCGCCGGCCTTCCTGCTCAAGCACAACAAAATCCCGGCCAATCTCTTTGACCTGACATTTGAGGGCCACCTTGACCGTTCCCTTCTCAACGGCCTGTTTGAGTAGCTGGCGATTCTTTTCTTTTGGCCTTGTAAAGATCTCATCTCCTCGACAGGAGAGCGTGACCGTCGTCCCCCGCTCAGCAGCAACGGCGAGCGCGGCCTCCGCGGCGCTGTCTCCTCCGCCTACAACGAGGACATGCTGCCCCTGATATTGTTCCGCATCGATCAGGCGATAAACCACCTTGGATTGCTCTTCTCCCGGCACACCGAGCTTGCGCGGCGTCCCACGTCGCCCAATGGCAAGGAGAACATTCCTGGTTTTGTAGTTCTGCTTTGAGGTCTTCAGGATGAACCCATTGCCTGACTTGGTGATGGCCTCCATCCGCTCCATGAAATTGATCTTGAGTCCCGCTTTCCGGATCACATCTTTCCAGAACTCTAGCAGCTCTTCTTTGCTGATCTCATATCGATCAAACTTCCCGATAATCGGCAAATTCATCGGCGCGGTCATCGCCACCTTTCGGCGCGGAAAATGGTAGACAGATCCGCCCAGTCCGTCCTCCTGCTCAATCGTCACAAATCGCAGTCCCGCTTCCTTCGCGGCCAAAGAGCCGGAGATGCCAGCTGGTCCTGAGCCCACAATCACCACATCCAACTGGTCTCCGGTTCCCTTGTTCTTGCGAATGGACTCCATCGCCCGCGCCCCCTGATCGACCCCCTTGCGGATGAGTCCCATTCCACCTAATTCACCAGCAATGTAGATCCCTGACACATTCGTTTCAAAGGTCGGTTTGACTTGAGGGATGTCGATGCCTCGTTTTTCCGTTCCAAACACCAGCGAGATAGCCTCGACCGGACAGGCCGCCTCGCAGGCGCCGTGACCGATACAGTGATCCGGCGCGACCATGACGGCCTTCCCCCTGACGATTCCGAGCGCCTGCTCCGGGCAGGCTTTGACGCAAGCTCCTGAACCAATACACTTATTGGTGTCGATCACCGGGTGAAGCGTCAGAGGCTCAGCAATCCCCGACTTCACTGTCTCGTTCAGACGAGAACGAAATTTTGTTTCCCTCCTACGATAGCGGCGGTAGTAGAGGATCAGGGTGAGGAGTAACGGCAGGAGGTAAAGCAGCGTAGTAAGTGACGTGGAAGACATGTGCCCTTATCTGTGCTATGGGATTTCACGATCCATGACAATTGCAATTCCGTTCACGCCTGGTTTCACCGGCTGACTCGTGCCCTGCAGATCGCCGCTCTTCGGCATGGCCTGGCCGGACTTCGACAGGCGAGCCACTATCACCACCGTGCCCACGTCGGACAGCTTTCTGGACGGCATGGGGCTCGTCGAGTCATCGAGTCGGAACGTGAAGGGCAGATCCTGCTTCGTCCCCCGCACGATCGACACCGGCATGGGGGGGCCATTCATCTCGCGCGCGAACACGAACAGGGTATCGGTAGGAGAACCCTTGCCTGCGAGGTTCGGTGCTAACGTAACGGTGCCACTGATGGCCACTGCCTGTCCGCCTCGTTTCGTCGGTGCCGCCGAGGCGCCCGGCGCGCTCCCCATGACCGGTTTTCCGGCAGCAAGACCTTTGGCTTCCGCGATGCCTCCCGTTAACTCCTGCACGATGTCGACGTTGGTATCCGAAGGCAGGTTGGTTTTGGCTCTTTCCCAATATTGGGTGGCTCGCCCATAGTCTTTGCGGTCGAATGAGATGGTGCCGGCCAGCATCAGCGCCTTAACATGGTTCGGATCGATCTTGAGCGCCTGTTGAATCAATTGCTCCGGTTTGCCTTCCAATTTGCGGCCATGGAGCATGCCGAGGGCATCCGCATAGTCGGCCAGCATTTGGGGATCGTCGGGGATCAACTTCATGGCCTTTTCATAGATCGGCACCGCGTCGGCATGCCGGCCGATCTCCACATACGAGCGCGC
>JACPZN010000194.1 GCA_016195505.1 Nitrospirota bacterium
CGCTTCACCTGGTGGTACTTGCCCTGTTCCAGGATGATTCGTGCGGTCCGGACTTCGTCGAGCAGAGCCTTCAGCCGCTTCGCCGTGGCGACGGCGGGTTTCATCTCGCGGACCGGCGGTTTCAGCACTGTGAGCAGAGCCTGCTCCGCATTGTCTAATGCCGTGGCTGAAAGCCCGCTCAATCGTCTGACTAGTTGAAGTGTTTTGACGGACTCCAACAGCACTGGTATGCGTTTGGAACGGGCGAGCGTCTTCACGGCGTGACGCAAGGCGGCTCGAATTCGCCGCGTGCCTTGATCGACCCGCTTTGCAATCGCGATTTCTTCTTCACGAGTCAGAAGCGCCCGCTCACCGAATGAGCGGAAGTACAACGACTCCAACAGAAATGGGCTCGCACCCTGGCTCGTGCGCATGACCGGTGCAGCCTTTTCTTCCTGGACGGATTCCTGAACTTCATCGCGACCAATGGCTTCCAGGATGCCGCTTGCCTGCGGGTCGTCAGCGTCCAGATCTGCAGCGACCACTGTATTCTCCTCGGCTTCGTCAGTAGACCGAAGTTCTTCATCGTTCATGGCGTCACCTTTCGTCTCTTGGTTGCGCATCTGTTCACCCCCGTTAGAGCCGTGTGGAGCCAAGAGGATTCATCCGGATGATCATTTCATACGCTCTTCTACGAAGCAAAAGGGATGCTGGATTGAAAATGAGAAACCGCTGCGGAGATCACCTGGAAATTGCAGGAAGATTAGAGTGGCTTAATGAGGACGATGAAAATACTGCGTAGCAGCGGTGCGCCACCTATGTAGGATCTGCACCAGTCCGCTGGCCTAATTGCCACACTACTTGGGTAACAGCCCCTTGATGAACGGTGCGAGCGTATCAATCGGTATCGGGAAAATGGTGGTAGAGTTTTTCTCCGCTGCGATCTCCACCAACGTTTGAAGATAACGCAACTGAAGTGCGGCAGGGTTTCGGCTGATCACATCGGCTGCGTCGGCCAGGCGTTGTGAGGCTTCGAACTCACCTTGGGCATGGATGACCTTCGCCCTCCGTTCCCGTTCGGCTTCGGCCTGGCGTGCGATGGCCCGCTGCATTTCCTGCGGGAGGTCCACATTTTTCACCTCGACCGCGGACACTTTGACGCCCCAGGGCTCGGTCTGTTGGTCGATGATCCTCTGAAGATCGGCGTTGATCTGCTCGCGCTTCGACAGCAGATCGTCGAGCTGGCTCTGACCCAGCACGCTGCGCAAGGTGGTCTGGGCCATCATAGAGGTGGCATAGAGATAGTCCTCGACCTGCACGATCGCGCGCTGCGGGTCCACGACACGAAAATACACCACGGCGTTGACTTTGACGGTCACGTTGTCTCTGGTGATGACATCCTGCGGAGGGACATCCATCGTGACCGTGCGCATGCTGACGCGGATCATTCTGTCAATAAACGGAAGAATGATGATGACGCCGGGCCCGTTCCCGCCGATGATACCTCGAGCAAGTCGGCCCCATCGAAAGATCACGGCGCGTTCGTATTCCGGTAGTACTTTGAAGCCGAGAAACACGATGACGAGCAGAAGGACGAGCAGACTGATTGGACTGAGCAACATCGTTAGGCCTCTTTCTTTTGAAGGACCGGAGTGACGTAAAGCGTAAGTCCCTCGACGCGAAGCACTTTTGCAGATGTTCCTGGTTCTACCGGGGCGTCGCTGACGGCATCCCAGAGTTCTCCATGAATCGCGACCTTGCCGTCCGGACGCAAGGCGGTTTTGGCGATCCCGATGGCACCGATCATGCCTTCGCGTCCGGTTTGTGGGGAGCGGCGCATCGCGCGGATACCCATTCCGACGATGAATAGCGACACTGCCGCCGTCGTGATGATGACCGGAACGATCACGGCCCACGAAATCTGAAAGAATTCCGCATCTGATTTGATGAGCATCAGGGATCCGAATGTCATAGACACCACGCCGCCGATCGCCAAGAGACCATAACTGGTGACCGTGGCTTCGAGGATGAAGAAGACGATACCAAGGATGAGCAGCAGGACGCCTGCATAGTTGATCGGCAGCGACTGCAACGAATAGAACGCCAGGATCAAACTGATGGCCCCGACGATTCCAGGTAGGATCGCGCCCGGATTGTAGAGCTCGGCAAGAATACCAATCGTGCCAATGGTCATCAGCAGATAGGCGATATTGGGGTCGCTCAAAGCCTTCAGCAATTCCAGGCGGATTCCCATAGGGAACTCGCGAAGGGTTGTGGCCTCGGTCGTCAGAGTAATTGATCCATTGGGAAGCGAGATCTTTCTCCCATTCAGCAGTTTCAATAGGGCAGGGAGGTCTTCCGCAACCAGATCGACGATCTTGAGTTTCAAAGCCTCCTGCTCCGTCACGGACACGCTTTTTCGGACGGCATCTTCGGCCCATGACACATTCCGCCTATGCTGCTCGGCGATGCTTTTGATGTAAGCGACCGAGTCGTTCTCCACCTTCTCCTTCATGGTTTTGTCCATCTCACCGCCGCCCATCGCGACCGGGTGCGCAGCTCCTATATTGGTCCCGGGCGCCATAGCGGCCACATGCGCCGCCATCGTGATAAATACCCCCGCAGAGGCAGCGCGGCCTCCGGACGGAGCAACAAACACGATTACTGGAAGAGGCGAGCCGGTAATGTCTTTTACGATGAGCCGCATCGAGGTATCCAATCCGCCGGGCGTATCGAGCTTCAGAATAAGAGCTTGGGCGGCGGACGATTCGGCGTAAGAGAGGGCGTCATGCAGATATTCTGCTGCAACCGGGTTGATCACTCCCTCATAGCTGGCGACGACAATTTCACCAGCATAGGCACGACTGTCTGTGAGGGCGAGGGACAGGGCGATGACCGGCCCGATCAACGCTATGGTCAACGCGCGTACAGGTAGGGTTCTGTTCCGGAGAATGTCACCATGCACCGTGAACTCCATGCGCGGAAATGAGTGTGAAGATGTGACGAGTGGGTGGATCTTACGACCCATGTCCTATGCTGTCAAGGAATGGCAGTTGGTTGCAAACCACGGAACGAACCCCCTAGAATGCGCTCCATGTCGCAACTTTCCAGCGGTGAACGCATCCATCTCGTCGATAAGAAAGGGCGGCAGCATGCCCTCACTTTGAAGGCCAGTGAAACGTATCAATTCAGCGGCCAGACAATCGCGCATGATGCGCTCATTGGCCGGCCGGACGGAACCATTGTGACCCTGTCAGGCGGCAAGAAGATGCTGGCTCTTCGGCCGACCTTGGGGGAGTACGTGCTCAAGATGCCGCGGGGCGCGCAGGTGCTCTATCCCAAAGATCTCGCACTCATGCCCATGTGGGCGGATATCTATCCAGGGGCTCGGGTCTTCGAGGCCGGAACCGGCTCAGGTGCGCTGACGATGGCTCTCCTACGTGCGGTCGGGCCGCGGGGCTTGGTTGTGACTTATGAGATACGGGAGGACTTCGCTCGCACGGCGCTGACGAATATTGATCGTTATATGGGGCCCGTGCCCAACCTAGTGTCTTTGCGCAAGAATGCCTATGAGGCCATTGAGTTGCTCGATGACGGGGTGCCGTTTGATCGCGTAGTTCTCGACCTTCCTGAACCATGGCAAGTGGTTCCCAATGCGGTGAAGGTACTTCGATCCGGCGGTATCTATCTGAGCTTCGTCCCCACGGTTCCTCAAGTTTTGCAAACGGTCGAGGCGCTTGAACGGACCACTGTTTTCGGCATGTTGCAAACGTTCGAAACCCTCCTACGCACATGGTCGGTGCAAGGGCGAAGCGTGCGGCCGGATCACCGCATGGTCGCCCATTCCGGGTTCATCACGGTGGCGCGGAAGGTTGAGCCTGGACTCCTCAGCTCAACGAGCGCGCAGGAAGCTGATGATGAGGGGCTGCACGAAAATGCGTCCGATCAAGCGGGAGAGGAGCGGGGTCAATGAATCGGTTGGCCGGGAAAGTCGCTTTAGTGACGGGGGGCAATGCGGGCATCGGCGAAGCAATCGCCAAGGTGTTTGCCCGAGAAGGTGCGGCGGTAGTGATCACTGGCCGTCGCCAGGATCAGCTGGATCGAGTGGTAGGAGAGATCGGGCAGCAGCAGGGAAAGTCTGCCTCCGTTGTTGGGTCTGTCACGGATGATCGGCATGTGCGGGCGGCTGTGAGTCAGGCTATCCTGCAATTTGGTGCGCTCGACATCCTTGTCAATAATGCAGGGGTTGGGGAATTCGGGCGGCGAATCCATGAGCTTGACGATGAGACATGGACTCGCGTCCTGGACGTCAATCTGACCGGCGTGTTTCGCATGACCCGCGCGGCGGTTTCTGAGATGTTGAAGCGGGGGCAGGGATCGATTGTGAACATTTCTTCGATCGCGAGCCTGGTCGGGATTCCCTTCCTGCCCGCCTATGCGGCATCCAAAGGCGCGCTCGATGCGCTGACTCGCGCTATTGCCATCGACTACGCCAAGGATGGTATCCGGTGCAACGTCGTGAATCCCGGCCTGATCGCAACGCCGATGGCGGCGCCGCTTATGGCTAATCCGGAGCAGCTTGATCCGATCCTGGCTCACTATCCGATTCGTCGCCCGGGGAAACCGGAAGAAGTGGCCAACATGGTGTTGTACCTCGCATCCGATGAGGCTGCCTGGGTGACGGGGGGGACGTTCACGATTGATGGGGGAATGACGGTGTGGTGAAGGTGTCCCGTGGTTGCATCGCATGCAACGACGTCCCCACGAGTTCGTTCAATCTTATGCTCTGATGGATATCAACGCGCACACTCAATTTTGCGGAGTCATCGGAAATCCCGTCGAACATTCACTTTCGCCGGCGGTCCACAATGCCGCTTTCCAGAAACTCGGTGTCAATTGTGTGTACCTTGCATGGAAAGTTGAAACAATCGGCGATGCAATCAAGGGTCTCCGTGCGATTGGAAACTTTCGCGGCGCCAGTGTCACCATCCCGCATAAAGTATCTGCGATGCCGTTCCTTGACGAGGTGGATCCGACAGCACAGCAGATCGGTGCGATCAACACCATCGTTGCAGAGAAGGGCCGGCTGACCGGATACAACACGGACGCCACCGGTGCCTTGCGTGCGTTGAGAGAGGGGGGAGTGGAGCTCAAGGGGACTGACATTGTCATGCTGGGCTCTGGCGGTGCAGCTCGAGCCATTGCCTTTGGGTTGGCGGCGCAGTCTGGGGCGGACAAGCTCACGCTGCTCGGAGTTGACGACAAGGAACGAGCCACATTGGCAGCTGACGTCCGATCCAAGACCGCGCTGGCGATCGAAGATTTCCATCTCGACGAGACTGTACTCGGTCGGACGGTTCCTGGGGCGCAGATTCTTATACACTGTACCCCCATCGGTATGTCTCCGAAAGTCGACAACACCTGTGTTCCCGCCTCGTTGCTCCATGCTGGTCTGACTGTCATGGATATTGTCTATAACCCACGGGAGACCCGACTGCTCAAAGAGGCCAAGCGCGTAGGGTGTAAGACAATTCCAGGCCTCGAGATGTTTCTCAATCAGGCCGTTACGCAGTTCGAGCTCTGGACCAATCAGTCGGCCCCGGTCGATGTGATGCGCGCCGTGTTGGAGTCTCGCTTCCAATGAACGTCGTGCTCATCGGGTATCGCGGTACCGGGAAGAGTACCGTTGGAAAAATCGTAGCTGCACGGCTCGGTCGAACCGTCGTGTCAACTGACGCGGAGATTATGAAGCGGACAGGACAGAGAATTCCAGAGCTTGTTGGGCAGCATGGGTGGGACCACTTTCGCGATCTTGAGTCCCAGGTCTGTCAGGAGTTAGCGAGCCGGGATGGACTAGTCATCGATACGGGTGGTGGGGCAATTCTTCGATCGCAAAACGTCGATGCCCTCAAAAAAACTGGCATCCTGTTTTGGTTGACTGCATCAGTCGACACGATTACCAAACGCATTGGTCAAGATACGCAACGTCCCTCGCTCACGGGGACCAAGTCTTTCGTTGAGGAGATTCAAGAGGTCCTGCGCGAGCGCACACCAAAGTATGAGGCTGCTGCCGATCATGTCATTGCGACAGACGGGCGTTCAATCGTGCGTATTGCCGATGAGATACTTGCCCGCATGTAGCGAGATCTTATGCTTCCCATGGGCTCGGTCCATCCTTGACAAATCTTCTTCCAAAGTGATTCATGTATACGGAGTGCGCCCGTAGCTCAGTTGGATAGAGCGCCGGGCTTCGAACCCGTAGGTCGCAGGTTCAATTCCTGCCGGGCGCACCATGCTCAATCTAGTTATCAAAATAAACCAATAAATATCAACTGGTTATGGAGTATCTCTGAGTGTGAAAGTTCTTAATTGTTGACGTGATCCCCCCTCCAAAGCTGCATAGATCCCTGCTGAGTCTTAATCTAGACTGTAACGAGAATGAAAAAAAGGGTTATCTTGTGCGGAAGTTATGCCGACACGGTATGCAGGCGAGGTTGAAAGCTGGTAGGCTTAAGCAAGGTGTACGGTGCGTCTGGACTCGCCAATGTCCCTGCTGTGGGAGAGCTCTTCAGAAGACAGACCCGATGAATCCATGGGTCTGTGAGTGCGGATGGCAAAGCGGGTGAATCGAGCAAGAGGAGGGGAGTATCATGATCCCTTTTTTGCACGACGTGAGAGCCGGTTTTTTTCTTGTGATCGCGCTGGCAATGCTGGCGTTTATATGTGCGATAGCTGGTTTGGGGGCGGTGATGCGACCAATTCGCTGGTCCGACCGGAAAGCGTATCGCTAAGTTGTGCGAGGGTTGAGTCAAGCCATGTCTTGCACCGGCTGCTGCCTCATGGGTGCTTCTTCGAGGGGAAACTCCCTCCTCGAACTATTCTTGGTAGATCTTGCTTCACGTTGAACTCACTTCATCCGTAGATCAAAAAAAGACACCAGATGCCCTTCTCATTACCCTCCCCCTGAAGCTTCATCTTTCAGTTTCACCATCATTAAGTTATTGATATTACGAGGCCACCAAAACATCGCCCTCGGGAAGTCCGTCAAAAGAGGCTATTTTCAGCATCGGTGCTATATTTGTTCTGCAATGGTCGAGCTAAAGCATGCTCCAATGAGACTGCTCTGCAAGCTGCGGATATCTGCCACGGCTTGTCAAATCGAAGGAGCGAGTGAGTAAGTAAGTAATAATACTTAGTAATGCCACACGGAGGAGAGGGGTCATGAACACAATGGTTGTGAGGTCGGCGGTAATTGTCGCAATGGGTACATTCCTTCTGTTCAGCCAAGGCTGTAACACGAAATGGCTTCAGTCTGACGGCGGGAGCGAATCTGGGGGCGCCAACTCGAATTTCCCTGGAATTTCACGCGGAGGTTCAAGTGAAGAGTTGAGCGGCTTTTCTCGGAATCCGTCTGAAGAACGTCTTGCGCAAGGCGGGTTCTCCACGTCACTGACTCCTTCGGATATGAGCGGTCACCGTCGCGCCGACCTTACGAAGGAAGAAAAGGCTGCGATCGAGGCAGGCCTACAGGACGTTTTCTTCGGGTATGACCAATGGGCAGTGTCAGACGCCGGAATGGAAGCGCTCAATCACGATGCCGTCTATCTCAAGGATAATCCTGGCGCTGTTCTAAAAATCGAAGGGCACTGCGATGAGCGAGGCACCAGCGACTATAACTTGGTTCTGGGGGATAAACGGGCGAAAGCGGCTCGGAGCTATCTCATTGAAGCCGGCGTGAGCCCAAAGCAGGTTGCGATTGTGTCGTTCGGCAAAGAACGCCCCTTCTGCTTTGATCGCGATGAGTCGTGTTACCAACAGAACCGCCGTGGGCACATGCTCCTCAACACGAAGAAGTAAGGAGACCGTAAGCTGAGACCTGGCCGCTCGCGTTTTTGGCAGACTTTTCACAGGCAGCGTTTTTGAGAAATCTGCCGATCCGGTCCGTGGCTTGCTCAGAGATGGCGGAGGGACGGATGCCTTCTGGGGCTATAAAGAAACTCAGTTCTCTCTTCAAACCAGAAGCCGCTGAACAGGCTGCCAGCAAGCCCCAGTCGTATGAGCGGCGCGTTCAACCGCGTTTCACGACCCAATTCCGTAGTACCTTCTCGCGTCAGAACGAGGAAGGGCAGGGTCGGACACTCGACATTTCCTCCGGCGGATGTAAGATCGAGAGCGATATGAAGGTGGCGCAGGGAGCGAAGTTCGAATGTCGGCTCCACGTTCCAGGGTTAGACTGGCCGCTGCGGATTGACGAAGCCACAGTTCGATGGGTCGAGGGCAATACATTCGGAATCGGATTTACACGCATTTCTCCTGATGAGTTTTCCAAGCTCAAGATTGTGCTCATCAATCTTGAGCAAGATGAATAATCTTCCTTCCTTTTCTCTCGACTCCCGGCGAATATTTCTCTTCTGCTAACACCCGCGCACGCAGTACTCTTCAACTGTCCGCTCCTTCCCTGTCATGAACCATGGTTGACACAGCAGCTGCGACTGTCAGAAAGTACGCCATTCCAAGGCTGCCGGAAGGTGTGCAGCATGGCCTCGGAAGAGAATATGGGTCATAGTGCGTGCGGAATTCTCGATTGAGTGATTCTGAACGTGCACAGAAGAGAAAGGAGCGGGGAGTGGAACAACGGTATGCGATCACGGTGAAATTTTTGGTGGATGCCGATTCTGCAGAAGATGCCGAAGAAATGATCGAAACCGCGTGTGAAAAGGCTGCGGCGTCCTTCTCTGAAATGAGTTATGAGGGGATTGAGGACATCGAGGAGGAAGAAGAGTAACCAACCGCCTGTCAGGAATCCTTGGAAAAGACAGCTGCTTGTTCGGCGAGTCAGGCCCAATGGGAAATGATTCTCAATCAATTCAATCAGGGCGGGAAGTGGCCACCCTCGCCGGAGGCTGCTTTTGGTGTCTTGAAACCGTCTACGATCAAATTAGGGGGGTTGAATGCGTCGAATCAGGCTACATTGGGGGCGGTATCGACAATCCCACCTATGAGGCGGTGTGTGGCGGCCATACAGGCCATGCCGAAGCGGTCAAAGTAACCTTCGATCCACGAGTGATCTCTTATCGAGAGCTGCTTGAAATCTTTTTCGTCATCCACGATCCAACGACACTCAATCGACAGGGAAACGATATGGGGACGCAGTATCGTTCGGCGATTTTTTACCACACGCCTGCACAGCGGCAAACGGCTGAAGAGGTGATCAAGACCTTCAACACGGAGAAAGTGTATTCCGCTCCGATCGTCACTCAGATTGTGCCGGCCACGCAATGGTATGAGGCGGAGGCCTACCATCAAGAGTATTTTGTTCGAAATCCCCTCCAGGGCTATTGCCAGTTCGTGGTGGGTCCCAAAGTCGCGAAGTTTCGGAAGCAGTTCGCAGCAAGACTCAAAACCTAACGGGATGCCCCCTATTCTCGACTGGAAAATTTAGTCAGCATTTCTTTCACCGCGCTGAAGACCGCAGGTTTCTGAAAAATCTGATGGGTGTTGAGCAGCACCTCGGCATGCAGAGGGCAGAAAGGCCACTCGATAGCTGGACGTCCTTGCACTTGAGCCACAATCGAACTGTCCGCTTCATCGTTCAGAGTACGGAGTATGATCAAGGGACTGCTCGGATCGAGCAAGCAGGTATCTCCTGGCTGAAAAGGCGGGCTCGCAGTGGGTTTGTTGATCTGCACGCGTTGCTGGCCGTCTGAAAATATGGTGTCGCCTTCCCGGAGGGGTCCGGTTGGGGCAAGTGAGTACAAGACCAGAGGGGCAACCAAGATGATGACCACCGCTATACCAATCGACCAAAGCGGAGGCTCGGTATAGCTGCTCTTATGCGAAGTCGATGGCGCGCTCATGTCCTCAAGCCCCCTGCAGCCAGGTTGTTGTGAGACTTTCTACTTTCACATCCGGTAAACATCATTCTCTCCAGCCAACCTCATCGACACAGGTTCATAAGAGAAAATTAACAATCCCGTAACATTGTAGTGACTTTGCTGCAACCCTGCCTCGCTACATTCATGCTCGATGATAAAGGGTCTTACCGCATATGGAGGAATAAATCATGCGACCATTCTCTAGAGCGATTGCGCTGGGATTTGCCGCGTTGTCTGCATTGCAGCTGGGCTATTGGGCGGAACGCTCGTCGGCTGAACTGAGTGGCCCGCTTGCCGAGGCGACCGTCAGTTCGGCTCAAGCCCATTATATTCCACAATCGCAAGTCTCCGGTACGTTCAAAGTTCAAGGCTCGGAAACAATGTATCCGCTGCTCACTCGCCTCAGCATGGAGTTTCAGCGACTTCAACCGAAGGTGGCCATTAATGTGAAAGGAGGAGGCTCTGCCAAGGCCGTTTCAGAATTTCTGCAGCCGCCTCTCAGCAAGACCGGTAAGGTCATGCTGCTGGAAGAACGCGCCGCAAATTTTCAACTGACCGCCATGTCGCGGGAACTCTTTGATGCCGAAGTGAAAGAATTCATCTCTCAACATGGGTACGAACCAACTGTCGTTCCAGTGGCAGTGGATGCGGTGGCGCTGTACGTGCACAAAGATAACCCCTTGCCAGGCCTCACCC
>JACPZN010000172.1 GCA_016195505.1 Nitrospirota bacterium
AAGGCCGCAGCGAGTGAAGGCCCGAGGCGTACCCTTGGGGTACGTTGAGGGTCTGAACGAAGCGAGAACGAAGCTGGGGAGATTTTTCAGCGTCCTGCGGCTAGTTTCCGTAGCGGAAGGCAGAAGTCGGCTCACCCGTGGCCTCGTGTGCACGAGCTAATTCGAGTCGTTTCGGTACGTCGTGGAACGTCGGAATCGATTCGTAGATTGCGGCAGCCTGGCTCCACTGTTCTTGGGCTTCGTAGAGTAAGCCGAGTTCATATCGAATGGCCAGCGCCTTGGCACCCTGGCACTGTGGATCCTTCAGCAGCAACTCGAGCTGTGCGCTCGCCGACCGGCATTCTCCCTGTTCTTTCAAACAGACGGCAATCATGAGACAAGAGTCCGAGAAAAAGTCGTGGCTCTGCAGCGAAAGGCAAAATTCTTCTTTCGCTTCGTCCAGCAGCCCCGTGTTCTTATAGGCCACTCCCAGCGTGTAGTGGGTCTCAGGATTGATCTCGTGCAGGGGTGGAGCAGAAACCGTGGTCTCGGCGGCAGAGACCGGCGCCTGTGGCTTCGGCGAAAACGTCGAGGCCCATTTGACCAGCAACGGACTGGCCGGGGCGAGTTCTTTGACTTTCGCATAGAGACTTTCCGTCCGCGTAGGTTTCTCATCCTGGGGATGGGCCAGGAGCAATTCCAAAGCGCGTGAATATTGCAACGCGGCTCCGGCGGTATCGCCCTTGGTTTCAAGCAGGGAGCCGAAGAATTCTCGCGCCTCCGCATCATCCGGCTGCGCCGTAACCAAGTGACTGAGCCATTCTTCCGCCTCAGCCTGCCGGCCGGCCTTCATATAGGTCTGGAATCGATCGTGTGTCGAGAGAACAGGCTCAACGGGTTCGGGCAAATCTGGTTCTTGCGCACGTGCCGTCCAGAGCTCGGCAGGCTTCGCATTCGACCATAAGAATCCAGTACTCGGCACAGCCGGTTCCGCTTCTACAGGTGGGACCGGATCTGACAAGTTCAGTGCAGGTTCCGGCTCGATGAGTGATTCAGGCGCATCCTGCGGCGAGGGAATCTTGGACTTCACTGTCCAGGCATCGTCGGATGCTGTTCCAGCCCATGAAACGTCATGCGAACTCTGGGGGGCGGCGGGTGAAGATAATTCAACGGCACTCTCTCCTTTCATCAGTGCAGAGAGCTTCGGAAGAATGGGATTGTCAGGAGCGAGCGATTTGATCTTCTCAAATAGTTCTTCGTGGAGCGTGGGCATGCCTGGTTCCGGATGCTGCAGCAGCAGCTCGATGGCCTTGCCATAGCGGATTACCGCATTGGCCACATCGCCCTTTTCTTCGTAGAGTTCTCCATAGAGCTCGATGATCGGTATGGAGTTTGGTTCGATAGCCAGAAATTCGGCCATCATGGATTCGGCCTGCTCATAATGTTGGGCGCGCAAGGCCGCTCCGGCCAGGTAGCGATATTCGCCCAGCGCCACCTGAAGATCTCCACGTTGCAGATGCAACTTGGCGAGCAATTGGCACACCTCCGGATTTCCGGGCTCTTTGGTGAGCAATTGGTTGAGAATGGCTTCCGCCCCGGCAAATTGTCTTGCTTCGATGCGGCGGGTGGCTTCAGACAGCAGATTGACCGGCTCGGTATTCTTGGGTGGACTTCCTCCGGTGCCTGCTCTCGCCTGGGCGCCTTGGCTAGGCCCCCCACCGGTCTTTGTGAAGTGTTCAATGAACTGAGCGGCTTCACTATTGGCAGGTTCGATCCGCAAGACGGCTTGATAGGCATCCCTCGCTTCAGCATAGCGTTGCTGGGCCGACCGTTCCCTTCCTAATTGCAAATAGACTCTTGTGGCTTCGTCCTGCATGTTTTCCTGCAGGCACAATTCCGCAACGCGCTGCTGGGCATCCAGATTCGAGGGGTCTTGGCTGACGATTTTCTTATAGATGTCCAAGGCATCTTTACTTTTTCCCACTTTGAGGTAATGTTTTCCTAGGGTGAGATAATCCTGGACTGCGCTGCTCAGCAGACCGCGTTCCGCATTGAGATCTCCCAGATGCCGGAACACATCGTAGCGTGAAGGATCAAGCTTCAAGATCTTTTTGAAGGTCGCAATTGCCTTGAGGGTAGCCCCTTCGGCACGGAAGGCATTGGCCGCCTGCGAAAAGGCGATGACGGCATCGGCGGTGGCGTGGCGTTTGAGGTGTAACTCCCCGATTGAATTGAAGATACTCCCATCGCCCGGCGACTCGGCGGAGAGTTTCTTCCATTCATTGATGGCAGCGTCGAATTGGCCCCGTGACGCAAAAAGCTGTGCACTATGCAATACACTGCTCCGGTCGATCGCCAAGTCAGACCTCCCAATGGATCAAACGCTAACAGTGTCTCTAGGTATTGTCAACGAATTGGGGCTTTGGATGCAGGGAGACTCAGCAGAAATACGAAGGCCTGCCCCTATGAAAA
>JACPZN010000173.1 GCA_016195505.1 Nitrospirota bacterium
AGAACACCAGCGGCTTCACTTCCTTGTATCCCGGAAACGGTGTCCCTGTGGGTTGAATGGCATCAGTCAGTGTGTCTCCGATTTTGACGTCCGCCACTTCCCGCATGTTTGCACAGACATAGCCGACCTCACCGGTCAGGAGCTGCGAAGTTTTTGTCCGCTTCGGCGTAAACTGTCCGACTTCCATGACTTCAAATGTCTTATCGTTGGACATCACTTTGATCTTCATCCCGGGCCGGACCGCGCCATCAACCACTCGGATCAGCACAATCACTCCTTGATAGTTATCGAACCAGGAATCGAATATGAGCGCCTTTAATGGGGCATTAGAATCTCCGGACGGAGGCGGCACGCGTTCGATGATCGCCTCGAGCACTTGCGATACGCCCTTTCCCTCTTTTGCACTGATAGGCATCGCATGGCTGGCATCGAGCTGCAACACCTCTGAGATAGAATGCTTCGTCCCCTCCACATCGGCACTCGCAAGATCGATCTTATTGATGACCGGAATGATTGTGAGATGGTTGGCCATCGCTAAGTTCACATTAGCGATCGTCTGTGCCTGCACCCCCTGAGTGGCATCAACCAACAAGAGCGCCCCTTCGCACGCCGCAAGGCTGCGGGAGACCTCATAGGTGAAGTCGACGTGCCCCGGCGTATCGATCAAATGCAAAGCGTATGTCTTCCCATCCTTAGCCTGATACCGGATGGCCACCGCATGGGCCTTGATCGTAATGCCACGTTCCCGCTCGAGATCCATGGCATCGAGGATCTGATCCTTGGCCTCTCGTGCAGTGACTGCGCCAGTAGCTTCTAAGAACCGGTCAGCGAGGGTTGATTTGCCGTGATCGATATGGGCGATAATCGAGAAATTGCGTATAAGGCTTTGCAAATCCTAGCTCATTTCTTGAAAATCGGTTCATTATAGTAACTGCCTCCCAGGTTGTCAAAGAAATCGCCCCCCCGTATAATCGCGCCTCGCGAAAGCACTATCTGCCGGAAGTGTATAGGTGATAACTTAGCCATCTTGTCTTCTGCGACTCCTCCGCTGTGGCACGAAATCCGTCCGTACAACAGTTGATCGATTGGGATCACCGATACCTCTGGCACCCGTTCACCCAAATGCAGGAATGGGAGCGGGAAAAACCGCTCATCATCGAACACGGAAAAGGTTCCTATCTCATCGATACGGAGGGCAAGAAATATCTCGATGGCACGTCATCCATCTGGGTCAATGTCCACGGCCATCGACATCCGGCCCTTGACCGCGCCTTAAAACGACAACTCGACAAGATCGCACACTCCACCCTGCTTGGTCTCTCGAGCCTACCGGCGATTGAACTGGCCCGTGCATTGATCCGAATCGCACCAAAGGATCTCGCGCGTGTGTTCTATTCGGACAACGGGTCGACCGCTGTTGAGGTGGCGCTGAAAATGGCCGTTCAATACTGGCAGCAACGGCATCCGGAAGCCGGGCCGAAAAATACGTTCCTCCATCTGAAGCTGGCCTATCACGGCGACACAATTGGTGCCGTCAGCGTGGGCAACATCGAGCTCTTTCACGCTCGGTTCAAACCGCTTCTCTTTCCAACCGTTGAGGCAGAGCCGCCCTACTGCTATCGCTGCCCTCTCAACCTCACCTACCCCTCATGCCACATGGCCTGCATCGCTCCGATCCAACAGATTCTCTGAACTCGTCATCGTGAGCTGGCCGGCTTCATCATCGAACCATTGATTCAAGCGGCCGCCGGCATGATCACCCAGCCAGCTGGCTATCTGAAACGAATCCGGGAACTCTGCACAAAATACAATGTCCTGTTGATTGCCGATGAAGTCGCCACCGGATTCGGTCGAACGGGCAAGATGTTCGCCTGTCAGCATGAGGGTGTCACACCGGACTTGATGGCGATCAGCAAAGGCCTGACCGGCGGCTACATGCCGCTGGCTGCAACACTGACCACTGAGGAAATCTACAAAGCGTTTCTGGGGAAGTATGAGGACTTCACAACGTTCTTTCATGGTCACAGCTACACGGGCAATCCGCTCGGCTGCGCGGTGGCACTAGCAAATCTTGAAGTCTTTCGACGAGAAAAGACCCTTATGCGGTTGCTGCCCAAGATCAGGGCTCTGGCGCGGTGGCTGGAGCCCTTCATAGAATTGCCCCACGTCGGCGACATCCGTCAGCGAGGATTGATGGTAGGGATTGAGTTGGTGCGAGATAAAACAACCAAGGAGCCCTACCCTGCCGGCGCCAGGGTCGGGCACCGCGTGGCAACGGCGGCGCGAACGAAGGGACTGATCATTAGACCAATCGGAAATGTGGTCGTGCTGATACCGCCACTCTCGACATCGACAGAGGAATTACGGCGAATGTTGGAATTATTGAAAGATTCCGTAGAAAATTCGGCCATCGGCTGAGAGTCGTTCCATCGGCACGTTCACGCCGCGGAAAAATCCAAAGAGAAACCAGATGGCCACATGTGATTTCCTCGTCATTGGCGGTGGTGTGATCGGTCTGAGCATCGCCCGTGAGCTCCGGAGACGCCAGCCCAATGCCTCCATCATTCTGATCGAAAAGGAATCCTCTTGCGGCACCCATGCCAGTGGACGTAATAGTGGCGTCCTTCATGCGGGGTTTTACTATTCCCCAGATAGCCTGAAAGCGAAGTTCACCCGCCTAGGCAATGAGCAACTGACCGCTTATTGCGAGGAGAAACGGATCCCGCTGAATAAATGCGGCAAGCTCGTTGTGGCCAAAGATGCCGGCGATTTGAAATCACTCGACGAATTGATTCGCCGAGGCCATGCCAACGGAATTGAGCTGCACGAGTTGACAGACATTGAGGCGAGGAAGATCGAACCAAGGGTAAAAACCTACCAACGAGCGCTTTTTTCACCTCACACGTCCACGGTCAATCCGCTGCACGTAGTAGATGCGATGCAACAAGATGCCATCCGTGAGGGCGTCCAGCTTCACTTCGGCACAGCCTATGTGGGACGGGAGGGCCGGCAACTTCGCACCAACCAGGACCGTATAGAGGCTGGATATGTCGTCAATGCGGCGGGCTTATACGCCGACAAGATTGCTATGGACTACGGTTTTTCGGAAAAGTATCGCATTCTTCCCTTCAAAGGACTCTATCTCTACTCCAATGAGCCGCCTGGTTCGATCCGAACGAATATTTATCCTGTTCCGGACCTCAAGAATCCGTTCCTCGGTATTCACTTCACCATTACGGCGGACGGGAAAGCCAAGATCGGTCCGACGGCTATTCCAGCCTTCTGGCGTGAGAACTACGGGGGGTTCAGCAATTTCAATATGGGTGAACTGATCGAAGTCGCTGGTCGTGGATTAGGCCTACTTACAGGAGCGCAGTTCGACTACCGACGCCTCGCCGTGGAGGAGATTTCCAAATATTCCCGCAGCAAGATGGTCTCACTGGCCTCGGTGCTCGCGGAAAACGTGGACGAGAGAAACTATCAGAAATGGGGTCGGCCAGGAATCAGGGCCCAATTGCTCGATATCACCAAGAGAAAGCTCGAAATGGATTTTGTGTTGGAAGGCGACGGTCATTCCATGCATGTGCTGAACACGGTCTCCCCGGGCTTCACGTGCTCACTACCGTTTTCGAGGTACGTCTGCGACTACATCGAACAAGCCGCCCGCTAGTTATGCAGCACGGTCATTTGCCCGAGGAGAGGGATGGGAAGAATATGGAGGATCAGAAGTCCCTCCAAGGGTAGTTAGGTACTTCGAGAGCCTTGGTAGTCCAACCGTCCACACGCGCCGGATATGATGTCTATCCAACAGGCTAACCAGTGCCACCAGTCCGAATATCGACAGGAGAAAAAATGCCCAGGCTGTCATAGGAGTGATGAGACTGGTCTTCGTGACAAGCCAATGCAGCACCGTGTAATAGACAAGGTATTGGAGGAGGAACGCCAGTAGAGAATTCCTCCCCAACCTTTCCACAGAGCGCATAGGGCTTTGAAACCACTGGGCCCCTTTAGCAAACAGCAGAGCACTTATCAAGAGCAGCGCTAGCCCCCCAAAAAAGAATAGATAGGTAGGCCCTGGCGGGTATTTCGCATAGGGGGAGACGAACTGATCCAGAGCGCCGGACGGTGTCAGCAGCTCCACGCGAACAAGCATCTTGTACGTTGCCTTCACAGTCAATATGACCAGTACCGCACCGGCGGACAGCCTTGCCAAGATTTTGCTAGCCTGCCCGTATAGCTCGCTGCTTTTGTATTTGCTGAATTGCTCTCCAAGGTAACTGCCTATTAGATGCACACCAAACCATGGCAGCAGGGGAAAATAGAAGATAATTGTCCCGTCTACCTGCGGCCCAAGGAATATGCCTTTCAGCACCTCTACAATTGGGCTGCCTGGGCTCCAAAAATACCAACTTGTCCAGCTGACAAGATAGAGTGCAATCCCACACCATAAACGAGTGGTCGGCCGGGTGTACGGGATCGAGAGAAGGGAGCCAATAGCACAGAACGCCAGGGTATCTGTCACATACCCCACGCTCACGGAATGAGAGAAACTTGATTTTGCAGCCGTAAAACTGGCAATGAGCAGATGACCGATCGTCAGCAAGAACAACGCCTTATCAATCAGATGAATGCGGAGATCACGGAACTGATTACCCATGGCCCGGTGGAGGTATCCTAGAATGATGCCGCTCACCAGAAAAAAAGTTGGCGTAGCGACTTTGCAAACAACCGCTATAAATTCAACCACCCCACTTAATTGAGGCAAATCGGCGAGACGATACTCATCCAAAAAATGTGATACAAAGACTAGGAGCATGGCGCTACCACGGGCGGCATCCAAGGCAGCCAAACGTGGTGAGTCATGGTTTTTCATATGAATCCACCGCCCAAGGAATCACGCCCGCTGCCTACCACCCTATCTATATCTATCCTCATAGCTCTTAGCTTCCGGCAAGTGTCATCTATCTTTCTCGCCACCACCTCTTATAGAAAATCGAACGATTGGAGGTGAGGATGTGGACGAGGCGTACAAGACCCTTCGTCACCCCCAATCTCGCGTTCCACTCCGGTGCGCGCCTGTGCAGAGAGAATCTACGCTCTTAGGCCAGAGCATCATGCACGAATGGGGAGCGTGACGGACGAAGAACCGCCTTACAGGACGGGAGGAGGTCTCGATGGCAGCGAAAAGGCAGGCACATACTTGGACAGCACCAACAC
>JACPZN010000174.1 GCA_016195505.1 Nitrospirota bacterium
CTTTATAGGTCCCGATTTATACTAGTTGTCATAGCTTGATGGGACTACCCGCCTGTTGTGTTGCATGAATACATGGTTAGGTTGTAGCCAACTGCCGCAGTTGCAATCAGTTGAATGTGGAACCTTGCCCCTCCCACCCCACATTGCTCAATTTTTCTAGGTAAACATCCATAGTTGATTTGTGATATCGATTGGAGAAACAGACAAGGACTACCACTTAGAAGATGAAAATTGAGTATGTGGAGATGTCCAGCGGAACGACGACATCAATAGTGGAACCACCGTGGAGCTCGCGCGTGCTGCGCGATATAGAGGACTCGCTGGGCCAGCCATTCCACTCGCGCTGTACCTATTATAGAGAGCGAATCCCTATGGCTTCCTCGACGAGTGTTCGCGCCGAAGGAGAGCCAGATAGGCCAAGACGTCGGTGAGTTCCTGAGGCGTGATCGTGGTGTCGGGAAACATGCCTGTGCCGGGATGTCCTTCCCGGATTGCATGTGCGCGCTGCTTGTCAGTATTCAGGCGCAGTATCTTCTGATTTCTCAAATCGACCGGCGGAGGATTGAGTTGAGCGATGAGCGCAGCCGTATCGGGTGCGAGTTGCGGTCGTTGGTCCTTGTTCCCATCGATGCCATGGCAATAGTAGCACACCCCTTTCCCGTTAAAGACCTCTCGACCCCGCTCGGTATTGCCTTCTGCTTTTGCGCTCTTGGATGACGGTGGAGAACCGGCCCAGGCATTCATCCCAGAGATCTCTAGAAACTGAATCACCAAGCAGCCCACCAGAAGAAAGCCGGACAGAGAGAGCCCTCTGAGAATCTTGCGCCTCAAGTCAGTCTTCACAGCATCCTTCCAGTCGATCTCCATCAGTGTGATCCGCAACAGAGTTTGTAGCGCTCCTCCGGGATGCTCTTCATGCTACCAAAGACGGTTTCGCGCTCCTCCGGACTGGTCACCTTGTCGATGGCAGGATAGAGCGCCCGCTCTTCCTTCCTATTATGGGAACCGAGCAGGTCCAACAGCGTCTGCTCTTCTTGATCGCTGTCGGGATTCTGGTTCGCTACCTTTTGATGAATGGCTTCAAGCTGCTGCCCGATCTGACGATGCTCGTTTCGCATGACGGGCGTCGGTCCGCTGTCGGACATTCCGGTTTTCTGTTCCCAGATAGGAAAGAGCAGATCCTCTTCCCACACGATATGGCGCTGCAAGCCGAATTTGAATTCCGTGAACGCCTCCTTAGCCTTGGGAAAATCAGACCGTTTCGACTGTTGAAAGGTCTTGAACAACTCATCCAACCGATCATGATCCTGTTCAAAAAATTCCGTGATGGTTTTCTGCTCACTCATTGGGTCCCCCTTCTACACTTCAACAGAATATTGATATACGTTCCCCGATTCAGATGTCACGACGCCCCTCTGACTTTGAACTCCAGATGACAGGCCACGCAGGCCTTCAACACGTTGTTGAACTGCGGCAAGATCTGCTTCAAGTCTTTTGTGGGGATGATGCGCGCCAGCTCTTCCGCCGCCGCATGATGCGCCATGGCCAAGTCATGATAGACGGGTGGGAAATTCTCAGGCTGCTGACTCGCCATAGCCTGCCGGTGCATAAAGAAGCCGAGATGCGATTCGGTCAGGTCTTTGGCCAACTCATAGTCCTCTGCCACCAGCGCACTCATGATCACCTGAATGGTTTCCAGATGCTGCAACATCACCGCGCGATGTTGTTTCTCTGCCGATGACGACAGCGGAATGGGATCCCTGGTATCGGAGGTCAGATACGGATTGGGGCGTTGCTCACCATGGCGATGGTTGACCTCGGCGCAAGCAGTTGCCAGCACGACACAAAGGATCCCAAGAGCCATCCCTGCCGGAAGAACCTTCCTCCCTCTATCGAAAAGGAGCATCTGAGTCACATACCTGTGAATTTTCGGCTGAGATTAGGGAGACACTCGTCCTTCTATGCAGGATCTTGGTACGACAACGTCCTCCCTTTCAATGGTGCTGATCGTCATGACCGTGACCATGGCCGCCACCCGTTTTCATTCCTGCCCCGACAGACTTTGGTTTGAGCGGAGTAAATCGGGCACCATAGGCATCCTGTTCCGGTAATTTGACAAATACGACGATCACGGTTGTTGGATCGAGCTGAAAGTCGCCGCGACCCGTAAACATATTGTCCTGTGACGGTTCGAGTTTGACTGTAATTCTGCTCCTGGCCTTACCACGTTGAATATTCGCCTTCCCCTCTCCACCGCTCGTCTTAATCTCGTTATTTAGATGATCGGTCATATACAGGAGAAGCTCTCC
>JACPZN010000200.1 GCA_016195505.1 Nitrospirota bacterium
TACGGCTTCGATCGTGCCTTTCACTTCGTCGGGATAAGGATCCTTCATAGCCACAATACGCTCCGGCAAACTGTGTGCTGTAAACAGCACCGGCACAGTCGCTCGCACATCGGCTGGAAATTTCAACAGCGCCTGCTGAATATTCTCGACGATCGCCGAAATCAGTTTGGGGTGTTTATGCCAACTGCTGACATAGCTGACTGTGGCACTGCTCGGCAAAGCTGAACGCGCCTCATCCACTTTCTTCTGATAGGCTCCGGTACTCAGGGAGGATTGTTGTGGCGCCATGCAGAGGCCGATAATCCGCTCAGGAGCTTCTCTGAGCAACTCAACATAGGTCTCCTTGATAAATGGATGCCAATGCCGCAACCCGACGTAGACACGGTATCGATCTTCGCCTGATTCGTTCAGCCGCCGTTCCAGCTTCTCCGCCACATGCTTCGTGATGCCGACAGCCGGCGACTTCCCACCAGTCACTCGATACCGCTCACGAATCTCCTCGACGAGTTCAGGCGGCGTCGGTCTGCCTCCCCGCACATCGAGCAGAAACGGCTCGACATTCTCCAAACAATCCGGCCCACCCATGGCCATCAGGAGAATAGCGGTAGGACGTTTCGATTCTGACACAGAAACCTCAGTGCAAAATTTAAAAGGTAAAATTCAAAAACTTGTCCCACTCATTTTTCACTTTTCATTTTGCATTTTATTCAACGTTGGCTGAGCTTATGCACCATCTCGATCGTCGCCGCAACATGATCGACGGGTGTCGTTGGAAGAATTCCATGGCCGAGATTGAAGATGTGGCCTGCACGCCCGCCGGCGCGTCGCAAGATATTTTCAACCCGGCGTTCGATTTCATGGAGCGGCGCAAACAGGACGAGCGGATCGAGGTTGCCTTGTACCGCGCGATCATGCCCGACCATGGCCCAGGCTTCGTCGAGATGAATCCGCCAGTCGATTCCGATGACATCTCCCCCCGCTTCGCGCATCTGCCGAAGAATGGCCGTCGTGCCGGTGCCGAAATGAATCATCGGCACACCCTCTCGCTTGAGCCCGTCAAAAATCAATTGCACATGCGGCATGACGTACTCGGCATAGTCATCCGCCGAGAGGCAACCCACCCAGCTATCGAAGAGCTGAATTGCCTGAGCACCAGCCTTGATTTGCCGCCTGAGATACCCCGTGATGACCCGCGCGAACTTGTCCATGAGCCTATGCCACGCGGTGGGATCGCCGTACATCATCTGTTTCGTGTGCAAGTAGTTGCGCGACCCACCACCTTCAATCGCGTAGCTAGCCAGTGTGAAGGGCGCCCCGGCAAATCCGATCAATGGCACCCGTCCATTGAGGGCTCGGCGGGCCTGCCGGATGGCCTCGGCCACATATTCGAGTGCATCGCCGTCCACCACGTTGAGCCGTTCCACCCCCGCACGGTCGCGGACTCCAACGGAAGCAGAATGTCGGCAAAAATGATGGCCGCATCAAGCGGAAACCGATCAATCGGCTGAAGCGTGACCTGCGCCGCTAATTCCGGCGTTTTGCACATTTCGAGAATCGAGTGTTTGGCGCGCAGCGTCCGGTACTCGGACATGTACCGCCCGGCCTGGCGCATGAACCACACGGGGGTACAATCGACTGGTTCGCGTCGACAGGCCTTGAGAAAACGATCGTTCATCATTTTGGCATTCTAGAGATGCATGGGCGAGGCTGTCAAACTGACTTCGAGGCATGGTATGGCCCCACACGAACTCAGGTAAAAGATAGACAGGCCCCACCATTCCGGTACAATAAACTAGAAGAAGTGATCAACCCGAGAAGCCCTGTTTCACTTTTCGTAGGGTTGTGTGTATAATGGGGTCCCAATTACTTGGCTAAATTACCTGAGCATGGTTACGGTAATTCAGCCTCTGCGGCCTGTCTCATTCTTCACTACACAAGCGCCGCGAGATCGCTCAGCTTAATCGGGACCCCGGCGCCCTGTTTCCCACCACGGTGAATTGCCGAATCCCTGACCTGGAGGAGAATTGTATGTCCGACGTGCGAACACTCCACTCAACTAAAACCCAGGACCTCTGGTTCTCGGTTCTTCGCTGGTTCGATTCTTGGGCAGGCCTTGAACATATGAAGGTGCAAGGACCGCCGAAGGTCGATTGGCTGCGTAGCGTCCCCTTCATCGCGGTTCATTTGATGTGTCTCGGGATTATCTGGGTCGGATGGAGCTGGACGGCCCTCGCCGTGGCGATCGCCTTTTATTTTCTCCGCATGTTCGCCATCACCGGCTGGTACCATCGATACTTCTCTCACCGGACCTTCAAGACCTCGCGTGCCGTCCAGTTCGCGTTCGCCATCCTGGGCGGCTCCTGCGCACAGCGGGGACCGTTGTGGTGGGCCGGCCATCATCGCCATCATCACATCGCCTCTGATACGCCGGATGACGTGCATTCCCCGCGGCAGAAAGGGTTTCTCTGGTCGCACATCGGCTGGATTATGTCGCAGACGTACTATGCCCCACGTCTCAAGGCGATCTCTGATTTTGCCAAGTTTCCGGAGCTGCGATTTCTCGATCGGTTCGACGGGCTCGTTCCCACTGTCGCCGGATTCGGGATGTTCGGGCTGGGCCGGTTGCTGGAAGCCTATGCACCGGCTCTTGGCACCGATGGACCTCAGATGCTGATCTGGGGGTTCTTTATCTCGACGGTGGCGCTGCTCCACGGCACGTGTACGATCAATTCGCTCTCCCACGTCTACGGGTCTCAACGCTATGTGACCGGCGACGATAGCCGCAATAACTTCATCCTGGCCCTTATCACGATGGGGGAAGGCTGGCACAATAATCACCATTACTATCCTGCCTCCACAAGGCAAGGCTTCTATTGGTGGGAGCTCGACCTGACCTACTACTGCCTAAGGCTGCTGGAGCAGCTTGGACTGGTATGGGATATTCGGGAGGTGCCTGAGTACGTGCGTGAAGGAAAGAGCAAGCAGGAATCGATCGCGGTCTAGGAAGAATGTGAGAGATCTGTTGATCTGTCGAGTCCACCGAAACTTAACAGATCAATAGATTCAGAAATTTCCCGCCATACTAGACCCAATCAGACTCCTCGGGCGAGCCTGTTTGCTCGGACACCCGATCGGCCAAGACCTCACGAATCCTCCGACTCTCTGAATCAATTTCTCCCCGCTCTGCATCCGGCACGACCCAGGCATCGTCGGAATTGAGCTCGAACCGATAGTGGTTTTTCCTCAGCGAGAACCACTCCACATACGGATGTGGGGCTAGGTTGGGATGCGGATCGAATGAAATGAGATTGACCGTCCCGATCTGCGGATTCTCCATATCGCCGATGACCTGCCCGGCCATATCTTCATCCTCAAATCGACTGTTGCGAAACCCGATCACCTCACCCGCGATGTCGGCCTTGAAGTCGCCTCGTAAATAGAAATCCACCGGCCCGATGGCTGCAAAAACGATTTTCCCGACGACCGTCCCCTCGACTCGATTATCCAGAAACCCTTCCTGGACCCACCGACCATTTCCAAATTTTTGTGCCATGTTGCTCCTTGCAAGTATGGGCTAGGCCGGTTGCACAATTTCAGCTGAAGGCGGTGGCTGAGTCTGCTTTTCAAACGCTCCGATCACCACCGCCAATAAAATGAGCGCGCTTCCTATCCACCCTTGGAGGTCCAGTGTCTCTCCGAGAAAATACCACGAGAGCCAGGCAGCATAGGCCGGCTCCGAGGCAAACACCAACGCCACTTGTTGAGCCGGAACAATCTGCTGAGCCCACATCTGCACCGCAAAGGCTCCTGTGGCCAATCCGCCGGTTACGCCGAGTCCAATCAGCAACACAGCGGTGGGCACAAAGGCGCTCGCCGGCGCCTGTTCCCACCACGTGATCGGAATGAACAGCAGCGTCATCGCCGCCATCTGGTAAGCCAGGAGTGAGGGTGCATCGAACTTGCGGGTGAATCGCTCAAGGCAGATGATGTGTCCCGCGAAAGCTACCGCACACCCCAGCGTCAAAAGATCACCGACGTTCATGGACGAGCTGGGCTTCACCAGCAACCAGAGCCCGGCCACAGCGATCGCCGTGGCGAGCAACACTCGGCCATCGAACCGCCTCAGCATCAATGGCACGAAAATCACGTACAGCGCCGTCAGGAAGGCAGAATTGGATGCGCCGGTGTAACGAAGCCCGACGGTTTGCAGCACATAGCCGAGAAAGAGAAAGACCGTGGTGATCGCGCTCGCTGTGAGCACGGCGCGATCACGATGGAGTCGGTGGCCCACCACCGCGAACCACACGCCGACCAGCAGGGCACCCAGAAAGAATCGGAGGAACAGGAACGAGAGTGGAGGAATTTGATCGAGAGCCGCTTTCGTGGCGGGAAACGTGGCACCCCAGATCAAGGTCGTGAGGAGAAGGGCCAGTCTAGGCATCAGGTTGAAAACAGTGCTGAGATGTGAGCGCTGCGTGCCGGGACCTGAACGACAAGTGCTTCACTCGAGTCTCAGCACTCAGTCCTCGGCACTTCGTCTCTACGGCCTACAGAGAGGGCAGCGGCGTTCTATGTTGACCCCAGCCTGTTCCATGGCACGAAGCGCCCGCTCCTTATCGGGATAGTCGAACCAGCCCCCTTCCCAGAAATCACTGGATGTCGAATTGGACGGCACTTCTGAGCAACGGTCACGATGCAGCGTCACCCGATCGATCGATCGGGCTATATGAAGCCAGTAGGTCATGTGGAACGGGTGACCCCCTTCCTCCTTACCGGCTCAGGGGAGAAGCTGCCACTCATCCTTCTCGATGAAAACCTTGACGCCTGTCTCCAACTTCTTGATATCGTCTTTCTCGAAGAGCCGCATGTAGCGCTCGATTCGATCATCGTCGTCAATTCGTTCTTCCTGGATTATCCCATTGTGACCTTTGTACCGTCGAATCAGCACTGACATCGAAATCCTCCTGTGATGCTGGCAGTCTAGGCACGTAAGTATGCTACAATAAGCGGAACGTTGCTGGCTGGTCAAGGGCGTTCACAAGCACCCAGGAGATCGCCCATTCCCCAGCCACCTGCTGGATCCGGTCGTGATCCAGGAGAAAGAAAGGGAATTCTCGGCCATGCCTCTCTACGAGTATCGCTGCGAACAATGTTCCAAGCAGTTTGAAGCCACCCAATCCGTTCATGCCAGAGCCGAGGACACGGAATGCCCCTTCTGCCATGCCCAACAGGCAACCAGGATCCTGTCTTCCTTTGCATCCAAAATCGCCGGCGACCATAAACCGGGCTTCGCTGAAATCAAAGCCAAAGCGATGAACAATGAACGCATGGAACGGTTTGCCAAGCTACCGCCGCTGAATGCAAAACGCAATGTGCCGCCGCCGAATACCTCATCTGACTCAAGCCCGGTCACGGGGACGGGATCGAGCTCTGGATCATAATATGGACCGGCCTCGTTTTTTCCCCGCACCGAACGACTCGATTTCTGATCTCCACCTGCCCGAGGTTCCATGACTGTGAACTGGTTCCGTGCCACAGCGCTTTTCGGTCTCAGCGTTTGTCTGACATTTCCAATCGCAGCCTACACCGAGAATACAGGAAATCTTGTGATCGCAGGCCATGGACCAGAGCTGGCGACAGTAGAGGCGTTGGCGCGCGCTTTCGAGAAGGCCAATCCCCGCACCTACGTCGACCTGATGTGGGACGACAATTCCAAGCCGCTGGAGTTGGTCAAAGCCGGCCTCGCCCATCTCGCCGTAACAGGAGCTGAAGATCCAGCGCTGGCCGCCACGCAGATCGGATGGGATGGCATCGGCATTTTGGTCCATTTGTCGAACTTCACCAAAGAAGTGACCAAGCAACAAGTCGCCGACATCTTTTCCGGCAAGATAAAGGAATGGTCTGAACTAGGTGGGCCAGAAACCAAGATTCTGCTGATCGACCGCCCGCGCAATCAAAACGTCCGCGAGGCATTCGAAACTCAACTGGGCATCGCCGGGAAAATCCCAAATACCGCCAAGGTAATCGGCCGGGATGAGCAAGTCGTGAAGACGGTGGTCGGAACACTTCCACCGCTTTCAGCCGCAGCCTATCTCTCATTGAGCACCGGTCTATCCGTGGTTTCGAGCGGCGTCGCCGTCCGGCTGCTGCCGGTGGATAAGATTGAACCAGAAGTGCCGACGGTCAAAGACGGCCGCTATAGTCTCCGCCGCCCTCTGTTGATGCTGTCGAAAAAAGAGCCCAATTCCTTGGTCGAGGCCTTTGCACGATTCGCCTTATCGGCTCCAGGCCAAGCGATTGTCGGAGAAACCTATATCCCGATGTCGAGCAAGTAATCCATTGTCGAAGGAGGTTATCATGCACCCCTGGCAATCGTCCCCCTTTAACACCATCTTCTTCTCACTCATGCTTATGCTGACCCTGTCCACTACACAAACGCTCAATGCCGA
>JACPZN010000201.1 GCA_016195505.1 Nitrospirota bacterium
ACGCAGGTCTTTTTGCGTGGCGCAAACCAGACGGACGTCGGCTTCAATCGTTTCGTTTCCACCTACCCGTTCGAACCTTCGCTCCTGCAACACGCGCAGGAGTTTGACCTGAACGACCGGCGAAAGGTCCCCGATCTCATCGAGAAACAATGTGCCGCGATGGGCCAGCTCGAACCGCCCTCGTCGCTGGCGTAACGCGCCGGTAAAGGCACCCTTCTCATGTCCGAAGAGCTCCGCTTCAAGCAGGGTTTCCGGCAACGCGGCGCAGCTCACTTTGATCAAAGGGTAATCCCGCCGGGGACTGTTCTGATGCACGGCATTCGCGACCAGTTCTTTACCCGTCCCGCTTTCCCCCAGGATCAGCACCGTCGAATCGGTCTCCGCAACCAGCTTGATCTTGTCAAGGACCGCGCGCATCCGGCTGCTCGCCCCCAGAATGCCGTTGAAGCAGAACTTGTCTTCCAATGTGGCTTTGAGGTCCTGATTCTCGCGACGCAGCATGACGATGCGAGCGACCCGCTCGACAATCAGCAATAATTCATCCATCTGGAATGGTTTCGTGATGTAATCGCATGCGCCGAGCTTCATCGCATCGACCGCGGTCTCTACAGACCCGTGTGCGGTGATGACGACCACTTCAGTCTGCGGCGCTTTGTCCTTCGCGGCCTTGAGCACGGTCAATCCGTCCGCGCCGGGCAATCGCAGATCGGTGATCACGAGATCATAGGCCTTGTGTCGCATCGCCTCGAGTCCCTCGGTCCCGGACGCGGCCGCCTGGACGTCATAGCCGACGGCCTCCAATGCGTCCACCATCGAAAGCCGCATCAAGGGTTCGTCGTCGACTAAGAGAATGGCGAATCCTTTCATGACCCCTTCTCCACCAAGGCGCCCTCGCGCGAAACCGGCAGGCACAGCGTAAATGTGGTCCCCTTCCCGACCTCACTCTCGACCAAGATCTTACCACCATGACGCTCCACAATGCCCAGGTTGACGGAAAGGCCCAGTCCAGTCCCTTCCCCCTCGCTCTTTGTCGTAAAGAATGGGTCGAAGATGCGCGGCATGGTGGCCGGAGCAATGCCGGATCCCGTATCGCTCACTTCAACGCGGCAAATGCCTTCGGCCACGGAGGTCCGGACCGTCAAGACTCCACCGTCCTTCATCGCTTGCACGGCATTCAAAATCAAATTCATCAACACCTGCTCAATCATATGACGATCCACCATGACGCTGGGTAAACCATCCCCCAGCAAGGCTTCCAACCGGATCCGATTCGGCGCAAACAGATGCGTCGTCAGCGTCAGCACCTGATCGACGATCCGATTGATATCCGCCGGGCTGAATTCCGGCTCATGCTGCTGGGAAAAATCGAGCAGCTGACGAACGATCTTCTGCACCCGACGGACGCCATGCTCCATCGAAGCCCAATATTCCTCCTGGCGTTTCGGGGACAAGCCCCCTTTTCGAAGATTGTAGAGGCAGTTGAGAATCCCGCCGAGGGGATTATTGATCTCGTGCGCCACGCCCGCCGCGAGTTTCCCGACGGATGCCAGCTTTTCAGAATTACGAATTTGTTGCTCCAGCTTCTTCGTCTCCGTCATGTCGCGCGCGATGCCGAGCACACCGAGAATCTCTCCCTCGACTCCTTGAAGCGGAGACACGCTGACCATCACTGTACGGACCTCGCCAAGACGGGTCACGACTTCGACCTCGTAGACCTGCTTCGCTCCGATGTCCAACGTGTTCTTAAGCCGCCGGCCGCGATGGCGGCGCGAGAGGAGGGAGAGATAGGGCCGTCCTAACAAGTCCTCTTTGCTGTACCCCCAGGCATTGACTTTGCCATTGACGTAAGTGAACTGCTGATCCCTATCGAGCGTGTAGATGACGTCGTTGGCATTCTCAAGCAAGTTTTCCAGATACTGCTTCGTCTCTTCGATTTCCCTGGTCCGCTCTCTTACTTTTAGTTCAAGTTCTTCTCGGTATGACTGTAGTTGGCGTTCGAGTTTCTTCCGATCCGTTATATCGCGCAACTGTACCATCACCAGCAATTGGTCGGCCCCGCCGACTCGAATCAAATCCATTTCGACCGGGGTCTCGCGTCCGCCGGCATCCTTGACGGTAATTTCCTGCGTAGGAACCTGCCGCTGTCCGGTACTGATGTCACGCAACCAGCCCAAAAGGACTTGGTGGTAGGCTTCCGGGACAAAATCGAGCATGTTCTGACCGACCACTCTCGATTCCGCATAGCCCAGTGCCTGTTCTTCCCGCTTATTGACGGCGACGATGGTCCCCGTGGCATCCACCATGAAGACCGAGTCCGCCACCAGATCGAACAGGGCTTTGTAGCGAGCCTGTGACGCCACCAGCTGTTGCGTGCGTTCCGAGACCGCCTGCTCCAATCCCGTGGTGTAACGCTGCAGCTCCTGCTCCAACCGGCGCCGCTCCGTCACGTCCCGGACGAACGCACGAGAGTGAACCAGCCCGCCACGTACTTGATCGAAGAGCGCTGTGGCATGTATTTCCACATCAATTGGATGTCCGTCCTTGGCCAGCAGAACCGTTTCCATCGAGCTTTGCCCTTGTGAGACCAGCCGATCAAGAAAGTTCAGAACCTGTGAGTCCTGGCCTCTCGGCACCAGATCCCCGAGCCTCATGGCCAGCATCTCATCGAGCGTATAGCCGAGTTTGTCGAGACCTGTCTGATTGATATGAACGAGCCGACCGCTTCGATCCA
>JACPZN010000202.1 GCA_016195505.1 Nitrospirota bacterium
AACCTTCTGGTCCCACCACTGAATCGTGGGCCTTATCCCCGTATGAGCCAACGTCGTAAGCAAGCCGCCCTTCTTGCCCTTCATCGCTTCTACGGCGTCCTTGTAGATGGGAGTGAAGTCGGCTGTGTCTTCCGCGAAGCGAATGACTTTGGCCACTTCCACTTTCGAGCCAAACGCTTTTAGGATCGCCGGCATACCGTCGGTGATCGCTTTGTTCCAAGCCGCATCCTCCGCGAAGAGCACCAGAGAGTTCCAAGCCTGCTTCTTCTCCAAAAAGTCGCGGATGAATACAGCCAGTGCTTGCAAGATAAAGAAGGAATTGCTGGGACCCGGCCGGAAGAAGTATTTGAAGTTATTGTAGTCCGAGCTGACTTGAATGGTCGCTACGGGCGTCGCAGCCCCGGTGCCCATGAAGATCTTGCGCAGCACAGGAATCGCAGGCAGCGCGCCTAACAGCTCTTCGCTAAAGAAGAAGCCCATCAAGAAGTCGGCACGCTTCGAGAGCACCAGCTCTTGAACCGCGCGCAGCGCCTGATCGCCCCGCCCGGCACTATCCGAGACCGTCAGGTCCAAGGGATTGCCGAGCAAGCCCTTAGGAATGTCCTTCCCCAGTATATCCTTCCCCGCGTTGATCTGAGAGATGGCCAGTCGCAATGATTTCTCGGCGGCTTCCCCAAAGAAAGTCTGTACGGGTACTGCCAACCCGAGCAAGGCCGTCTTTTGTCCCAGTACATAAGGTCCTAACTGACCCACTGACAAAACCAAAGCTCCCGCTGCACCGACCGATTTCAGAAATGTCCTCCGACTAAAGCCTGTTGCAGACATGCTGATGAACCTCCTTCGTCTTGATTATTTGCACTTATCGCCGCCGGGGTTGCCGCTGAACAGGTTATCACGCTCGTCCACCCGCGCATCGCTATCGACCCAGATGCCGCACTTGCCGTTTCCTTCGATCCGATTGAGGAAGGCTTGGACATCAGCCTCGACCTCATTTCCCGGAAGGGGACTGGTGAGCAAGCTGCCCACGCTGATTCCGTGACCGCCGTTATTGGTGACTGTGCTGTGAGTGATGGTGGCCCTGGCTACGCCCACGGCGGGCGCGCCCCCGATGCCCGCTCCACAAAACCCCCCGACTTGAATCCCACTGCGCTTGTTCTTGGTGAGGGTGACGCCGGCAATCATAGCCTGGCCTCGATCGGCAACGAAGACACCATTGCCCCCGGTCGTCGCTCCCCCGGCATGCCCCGAGATGAGCACCCCTTGCAGCGAGACTTGACTCGCACCGCACACGGCGACTCCGTCCTTGCCGTTCTCGCTGATCTCGGTCAGGACGCTCGCTTCTAACGAACCCCGATCATTCAGCGTGATGCCGTCTACGATGTTCTTGGAGAGGGTTGAGAGCGCGAGACTGACGCGCGCATTGCCTCCGATATAGAGGCCGGAGCCGATCGGCTCCAGGGGCGGACGTGACGTGCCGTTCTCCGTGATGATCGCATTGAAGAGACTGACCCGACTGGCATCGAGCACGCTGATGCCATCGGCCGCATTCTTGGTCACCACGACGTTGCGAATCAACCCCACGGTCTGACCGCGTACGTCGATGCCGTTGAATCCTCCGGCGACGGTAAACCCCCCCAGATTGACTAAGAGATCCACCCCGGCGACCACGATGCCCCCTAAGATTCTCACATCGGTGGGGCCCGCGCCGGAGAGCGTCACGCTCTTCTGGATGACGACCCTCTCTTTATACTCGCCGGGACAAACGCTGATGGTATCGCCCGGTGCTGCCGCTTGGACCGCCTCTTGGATCTTCGTGAAGTCGCCGCCTGACGCGCAGACGGTCCGCACCTCGGCTCCCCTTAGGTCCAGCCCGCTCGGGAGCCCGGACAAGACCACCGCTGATATTATGATAATCCTGATACTCCTGGGTAAACTGCCCATACGCTTGACCTCCCTGCTTTTTTGTCTAACAGAAAGTTAACCACGGACTCTTCTTTTGCTTCCATCACCTCCTACTTCTCTAACCTCATAGAGAAAAATGATAAAGTGCTGAACAGTCTTGAG
>JACPZN010000203.1 GCA_016195505.1 Nitrospirota bacterium
CGATACTTAGCTTCGGAGGACGACAGGTGGGCGTTCAGCTTCCTGAGGGCCGCGTCAGATTGTCGCAATTCATTGAAATGCTCCCGAATCTGCAAGCTCATCTTTTGCATCACCCTGGTGAGGTCCCCGATTTCATCTTTTCGTTCCAGCACCGGGATGACGGGAACAAGCTCGCCGGATGTAGTGCCGACGATCTTGGATAGGTTGACGAGAGGAACGGCCAACGAGTGAGCGATCAAAAAGAGCGCGCAGACGATGAGCCCAAGCGTGACCAACCCCCCGGCCAGCATGGCGAAACGTGCCGAGGTTCGATCGTGGCTCAAACGAGCCAACTCCTGCTGCGTGATTCGCTTTTCAGTTTGATCCAACTGCGTCATCCATTCTCGAATCTGGTCCATACGGTCTCTTCCGCGCCCTTCCTGAATATATTGGATGACGTCTCTGCTTCGGCCTAATTTAATCGCTTGGATGAGCTTTTCTTTTTCTCCAATAAATTCCGCAACGAAGGCTTGAACTTCGGTAAACTGTTGCCGTTGGCCTTCCGGAAGTCTGTCTTTCAGTTCTTGCCCTATCCCGAGAATGCCTTCCCGTGCCTCCTGATACGGGGCGAGATCATGATCATCTTCAGATATTACATATCCTCGAAAACCTGTCTCCAGATCGACCACCAGCCGCATGTAGAGCGCTGCACTTTTCTGAAGAAAATAGAGATTGTTCAGCCGCTCTTCATCTTGCGAAAACGTTCGCACGTTGGCATAGGTCATCACACCGAATAGGATGAGAGAGGCGAGAGGAATGGCGGAGATGAGGAGTAACTTGTAATGAATCGGAATATCATTGAATAAGCGGCCGAGATGCACCTGCATGGGCACTCCATTACGACTGTGTCATACTAGGACCGGAGCACGAAAAGGGTCAAGTATCCGGTTGCTGTTTCCCGATTCTTGTCCCAACACCCCCAAAGCTGAATGGACGCAAATCATGGCAACGTCCACGTTACCAGTGACCGAAATTTCCGGCCGTTCGAAATTCTGAGCCTGTCAATGTCCGCCCTGATCGCAAAAGTCGAACCGTTTGGGGGAAACGCTTCAATCCGGAAACCGGAGCCAGCGCCTCTTATATCGAGCGCTTCGTGATTATCCTACATTCGCCAGCGGCGGTGTGGGCACTCTCAACAGACGAGCCTGCCCCAGCATATGTTTCATTCCTTGGCTCTAGAGATCCGGGAAGACAAAGCGCTAACGCGCACCAGGAAGGTCGCCAGGAGTCAAGATTTTCCCTCCACACAACATCATCGCCCGTTCGACGATGTTCTGTAGCTCGCGTACATTGCCTGGAAATGGATACTGCTCGAGAATGGCGATGGCTTTTGGGTCAATGTCCGTCACCTCCTTTCCGAGTTCCAAACCATATTTCACCATGAACCGTTTGGCGAGCGGCACGATGTCCTCGACACGGCTTCGGAGCGGGGGCAGCACAAATTGTATTACGTTCAGACGAAAGAAGAGGTCTTCGCGAAAGCGCCCCTCCAACACTGCCTGCTTGAGATCCCGATACGAAGAAACGATCACGCGAAAGTCTCCGATTATGTCATCGGTTCCTCCCAGACGACGGAACGATCGCTCCTGCACAACTGCCAACAGTTTCCCTTGCATCGCCAAATCGAGATCACCGATCTCGTCCAGAAACAGCGTGCCGGTTTCCACTTGATCCAGCAACCCGAGTTTCCGCCGCTCTGCACCAGCAAAGGCTCCACGTTCATACCCGAAAAGGTCGCGCTCGAAACGTTGTGGCGAAATGGTCGTACAATTGACCTTCACAAACGGACCCTTCGCGCGCGGACTGTTCTGGTGAATAACTCGAGCCAAGAATTCTTTCCCTGTGCCGGTTTCCCCCATGATGAGTACAGTCGCCTTGGGATTCTGCGCCACGTCGCGTGCCTGCGCGATTAGATCCCTCATCGCGGGACTGTCGGCAACCAGTCCGGCGAATCCATACTGATCAGCCTCATTCTCAGCCGCATACGCTACTCGATCCCAGGCATTTTGAGGTCGAGCAGAATCAGATCAGGTAGATCTTGCTCAACTGCGGCCAGCAGCTCATCTCCAGACTGGAAAGGTCGAACTCGATGCTGGCGCTGAGAGAGTCGTTTGACAAGAGCATTGCGCAGCGCGGACTGATCGTCTACGACAAAGATACGGGCTTGCATGTAGGCACTCCTTTATTGATCAGTTTGGTGGAGTTTCTTGACCTACTGTTCAGGCTGCGCGGCAATCAACCATCTCCATTCCCCCCGATTGCCAATCCATGACAGCGGTACGCACGTGTATCTTCTCAGTCAGATTCGGAAATTCGACACGGATCACCTGGCCGGCGAATTCGGAAAGAAAACCGCCCTTGAGCTCGGCGCGAGCTCGGTCAACGCCGATTTCGCAATAGGGTGCCTCAGCCAACAGCAGAAATCCGTCGTCGGGGATGCGCTTGGCTCGCATGTTAGCTTCGATGATACCGGCAGCATTGCGGACAGGGTCGGCGAGGTCGGGACTGTAGGGACCGATGATGAGTGCGACGTTGGGTATGTGTAGCCAGTCGAACCCACGCCCGATGCAGATCATCCATTCACGATGCTCGAAGTTGAGCTCTCGGTTCGTTCGTTTTATTTCGTCGATGTGGGCAATGTTCCCCCGCACCAGGGGCAACAAATCTTCGCGCATCTGGTCGGGCATGTCCGGGTAAAGCTGCGCCAATTCTGCGGGGAGGGTGTCGTAATCTGTGGGAGAAATAGTGGAGAGGTCGAGGACTTTGCCACCGCTGCTGTGGAGGATTAGGGCATCCTCGTCGGTTTCGAATCTGCACACCAGGGGATAGACCGTGGTATGACCGGTGCCGAACACTACCTCCATCTGTTGCTTGATCCCGAACGTGGGAGCCCGGGCGGCGTCGGTATCGTAGTCAAAACCGGCACAACCCCGTCTGGAGTCGCCTTTGGAGTAGTGGTAGGTCACCAGGGCCAGGGTGCGCCGCCCTTGTCCCACCACGCCTTGCACATGTTCTGCCAATGCTTCCCCAAGGTGTGGCCAACCCAAGTTGAAACGCCCGCCGAGATTGCGGAACGGCAGGATGATGCCATGGGGTGTGTTCGTCACTACCGGAATGTTGATACGTCCGTCCATGCATTTGAACGCGGCGATGGCGGTCGGGTGCTCCGCGATGTAGCGGTTACGCGCGAGCCATGACTCGGGACTCTTGAATTCCTGGGAGTGTAGAGAAGCGTGATGGACCAGCCAGTCGATGCGTCGAAGTATCGGCATGCCATGAATGGCCATGCCGTCAGCGCTCGTTTGTGACCGAATCGAATGTGTGATCAATCCACCGTCTGTGATCATTTGAACTCAACGTCTTGGCTGCAGTCAGTTTGTCTATTGATTGGCGTGCCAGCACTTCAACCTGATGATGAGACATGATGGCGTCATATCTTGTCGTCCATGAATCGGCGCGTACGAGTTCGCAACGGCCTCGGACACAAGGTGTACCCCGCGATACCAAGCATATTCAGACTGCCACTACCCACAAGCCGCGCATCTTCATGCGAAAGCGGTGAGATTACCGGGAACTTGACTCACACGATAGGCCAGCGTGTGGTCCGACAGTCCTCGGAAGTGGTTCATCCCGACGAGGACACACGTGTGCCCGGCCTCGATGCATTGATCCTGGAAATTTTGTAGATATTCCATAGCGGTATGGTCAACAACCTTTCCGGCCAGAATGATCATATAGTTGGCTTTGGTGCCTTTAGGAACAGCGATGCTTTTGAGCGCCGCGTCGAGTTTCACCAGATTCATGCAGGTAGTCGAAGATAGGTAGATCTTGTAGGGATTCTTCATCTCGCCAACAGTACCCCGTAGCACAGCGCTCCTCGTCGCGACGGTCATCACGGTACGATCATGAGAGCCTCCGCCGTCTCCTATTCGGATGACGGGATTGCGGAACAATTCTTTAAATGCGGCCCCGATACCCCTAATACCGCCAACCGGAGAATCTTTGGCCGAAGCCTGTACGACATACTTAAGGAGCAAACCTATCTTCGATAGCGTGCCGACGATCATTCCATCCAGCAGGTCCGAGGTATACAACGTCACCACAACGGTGACCGTGGCGATCATGTACTGTTCCCTACCGACCGAGAAGATCCTTTTGACAACTTTGTGCGAGCACAGTTTCCATCCGACCCAGATGAGTAGTCCTGCTAGGGCCGAGAGCGGAATGTGATTGATGAGGGATGCCGCGAACAACAAGATGAGTAGCTGAAAGCAAGCATAATAGAAGTTGGCCCAGAGGGTGCGGCCCCCCACGAGCATGTTGGTCGTACTCTTCATTCCGCCGGGAATGATCGTCAACCCACCTAACAGACTGGATACGGTGTTGGAGACACCCATGGCTCGCAAGGTCACATTGGGGTTGGACTTTCTCTTAAACGGATCGATCTTATCGATTGCGGCAATCGTCGCGAGCGACTCGGTGCCGTCAATGAGGGTCAGCGTGATAATGGTGACTAAAAGAGTCCACCACAAGTCTGTTCTAGCCAAAGCGTCAGCAAAATGAGGAAAGTAAATGCCATGTTCAAAAACATTGAGGGGCACATGAATGAGGTATTTATCGGGGAGATCCAGGAGCCAAGAGGTAACGCCAGCCAGGACGATAACGACGAGAGGTACCGGGACGAGCTTAGCCCACGTTTCTTTTATGCGGGAAAGTATACTGGTGAGAAAAAAGAGGAGGAACAGGGTGACAGCTGCAATGGTGCAGATCACTGGATTCATGCCCATGATCGCTGTGGGAATTAGAAGGAGAGCTTTGGGAATGGATTTGACGGGTGGCGCGATGTAACCGAGAAATGTCGGGATTTGTTTGATGATGATCAGCATACCGATCGCCGCCAACATGCCTTCGATCACCGAGATGGGGAAAAACAGCGCGAATCTCCCGGCATTA
>JACPZN010000251.1 GCA_016195505.1 Nitrospirota bacterium
CTGCCCAAACGATTGCTGCAGATTGCCCGCCATCCGGTTGAACGCTTGTGCTAGTCCTTCAATCTCATCCCCTGTTTTCAACTCAAGCCGCTGCTCTAGCCGACCGCTCCCGATTTCCTGCACTCCGTCATGCAAGAGTCGAATGGGTTTCGCTATCCGCCGGGCCACGACCACTCCCGTCCCCCAGAGGACGGCCAGCACAGCCAACCCGGAGAACAACACCTTGGCGACAAGCTCGGTGAGCGGCGCAAATGTCTCTTTGGGATCCTGTCGCACCACGGTAATCCATTGCTTTCCTCCGATGCTCCCGGGCGCAAGCCGATCAGTAAAGCGTACGGGCGCAAAACCGATCAACGCGTCCTTGCTTCCATGGGAATCATCGGCGGCCAGGGCCCATCCGGATTTTAGCGTACCAAGGATGCCAAGCAGTTCCGGCTTCACCGAGTGCTCTTCCGCAGCTAAAATCGGACAAATCACGACGACGCCGTCCGAGCTGAACAACATGGCGTGGCCGGTCGCACCGATCGACACTTCGGCAATGGAACCAAAAAGGGTATCGCGGCGCAGCAGGATTGTCACAGCCCCGATAACGGTTCGTTGTTGATCGTCCATGATCGGAGCCGCCACGATGACGACATGGGTCCCATAGGCTGGATAGAACGCAATTTCACTCACGTAGGGCTGTTGGCCTCCCCCCTTCACCACCGCCTGCCACCAGGCGGTCTTTGCATAGAAATATTCCACTTGAGGGATGGAACTGACGACCAACGCCCCCTGCCCGTCAGTCACCAGGATCCCGACGTAATCCGACTTTCGAATCTCGTGCCATCGAATCAGATAGTTCGTGACGATGCGGTTGATAAAGAGCGGAAATTCGCTCCGTTTGTCGCGCTGCCGCCACCGCTGTTGCCAATCCTTGATGATCTCCTGAATGCTCTGGGCATCTTTGCCTTCGTATGTCCGATTGGCCTCCGACACGGCGGTGCGCAGGAAGGGCATCGTCGCCAGCTGTTGGGCTTCGTTCGTGAGGCGGGTCACGTGCATCTCGATACGGCGGGCGGCCTCGACGGCGACTTCCTTGAAGCTTGATCCCGTCGTCTCGCGCAGCGCACGGCGCTCCTCCACGTAGGTCACGGCGAGGAGAAGGGTAAGCGGCAGGAGACCGACCATCACGATCGACGCGATGATCTTGCGCTGGAGACTGTGAGAACGGCTCCAGAGTGTCATAGATGTGTACCCCGCGAGGACGCGGAAACTCGTGAAGCGTATCTCGTGAAACGTTCGGAATGGTCTTCCCAAGCGCGCGACGAACGACGCTTCACGAACGACGACCGTTATTCCACCATCCGCCTAGCTGCGCTTCAAGAGCCGACCCGGGGCTCCAGGCCACAACAATAAGAGAGGACTGGCGACAAACACGGACGAATAGGTGCCGAAGATCACGCCCCACAGCAACGCCAGAGAGAAATCATGCAAGACTTCTCCGCCGGCCAGGGTCAAGGGAATGAGCACCAGCACGACCGTCAAGCTCGTCACGATGGTGCGGCTTAAGACCTGATTGACTGCATTGTTGATCGTCGTCTCTTCGGTGTCGCGACGACGCGTTTTCAAATTCTCTCTGATCCGATCGAAGACGACGACGGTGTCGGTCAACGAGTATCCGGCGAGAGTCAGGAGCGCCGTCACGATCAAGAGGGTGATTTCTTTATCCAAGACGTAGAATGCCCCGAGCACGGCCAGCACGTCATGGAACGTCGCCAGGGCCGCCGCCACGCCGAACCGGAGTTCGAAGCGCGCCGCGATATACAGAATGATACCCGCAAACGAAATGACGATGGCAATGATGGCATCCTCCTGGAGCTTCTTGCCGATCGTAGGCCCGATTTCAGTCGTGGAGTCCACCACAAATTTGTTGTTTGGAAACTCTTTCGTAAAGATCCCCATGACCCGTTCCGCCGTTTTTTCCTCGATCGTCGTCGAGGCCTTTACGCGGACGAGCAGCTTGTTATCCTGCCCGAATTCTTGCAGCTCCGCATCGCCGACCCCGTTCGACTCCAAGGCTTTCCGAGCTTCATCGATGCGAATCGCTTGGTTGAACTTCAGCTGCACGGCCGTCCCGCCGGCGAAGTCGATGCCGAGATTGGCTGCACCCCGCGCGATCTGCAGGATTGCAATGAGCCCGAGCAAGACCATGATGCCCGAAAAGATAAAGGCGAACTTACGCTTGCCCATGAAATCAATATTGGTCTTTCCGAGAATCTCTAACATGCTCGCTCCCTTTTCGTCACGATCGGCGATCCATCTTCAGCGTCACGCTGAGAGCTGACCGCTGACAGCTTCCTCGCTAAATGCTCAACGTCTCCACTTTCTGCCGCTGGTTCAAGAGATCGAAAATCACTTTGGTCCCGACCAGCGCCGTGAAGAGATTGATCGCGATGCCCAGGCACAACGTCACGGCAAAGCCTTTGATCGGTCCGGTTCCAAATAAGAAGAGGACGACTCCGGTGATCAGCGTCGTGACGTGCGAGTCGACGATCGTGAGCAAGGCTTTTTCGTAGCCGCCGTCAATCGCCGATCGCACGGCCTTCCCGCCTCTCAGCTCTTCACGAATGCGCTCGAAAATCAACACGTTCGAGTCGACACCCATCCCGATCGTCAGCACGATACCGGCAATGCCCGGCAGCGTCAGGGTCGCAGTCAACGCGGAGAGTGCGCCCATGAGGCAGACTAAGTTCAACACCAGTGCAAAATCGGCGATGAGCCCGGACATCCGGTAATACACAATCATGAAGATGACGACCATGGCGCCGGCGATGAGCGTCGCCTTAATGCCCTTGTCGATCGAATCCTGTCCGAGCGACGGACCGACTGTGAGGTCTTGAACGATCTTGAGCGGAGCCGGCAGCGCGCCAGCCCGAAGCACGATCGCCAGGTCATTAGCTTCTTGCGTCGAAAAGGTCCCGGTGATCTGCGCACGACCTCCCGAAATACGCTCTTGAATGACCGGCGCCGAATAGATCGTGTTGTCGAGAACCACTGCCATGCGCTTCTTGACGTTGTCGCCAGTGATCCGCTCGAATTCCTGTCCGCCTTTGGAGTCAAACGTAATGGAGACATAGGGATCGTTGAATTGGCCGATCGCAACCCGCGCATCGCTGAGCACATCGCCGGTGAGCATGACCCGCTTCTTCACCAGATACGGAATGCGATATTCGTGACCGGTATCCTTTTCAACCGCCCGTTCGAACAGAATCTGGTCGCCCTCGGGCACCTTACTCGCAAACTGCTGTACGATCTCAGCTTCTTTGTCTTTCGCAATGCGAGCCGGCATTTCCAACTTGATCTGGTTGTCTTCATCCAGCATCTTGAATTCGAGCAAGGCGGTTTCCTTGATCAGATCTTTCGCGCGCTTCGGCTCCTTGACACCCGGCAACTGCACGACAATCTGCTTCAACCCCTGCCGTTGAACGACCGGCTCCGCCACGCCGAACTGATCGATGCGGTTTCGGATTGTTTCCAGCGCTTGATTAATGGCTGAGTCCTTGATGCGTTTGACCTCCGTGTCACGGAGTTCCCACAACAACGAGTTGGCTGACCCCGCGACATCCTTCTCGAGGAAGGTGGGATAGTCGTCGATCAGCTTCTGCACTTGAGCCTTTAGATCTGCATTCTGAAATTGGATGGTGATGCTGCTGGGTCCGGTCCGTTTGACAGATTCGACTGGGATTTTCTTGTCGACCAGTTGGTCCTGGAGGGAAGTGACGGAGCGATCCACAGCGATCTCCACCGCGCGATCCTCATCTACCTCCATTACCATATGTATCCCGCCCTGAAGATCCAGCCCCAGGGTTATTCCCTTGTTCGGCAGCACCGCCTTGGCCCAAGCGGGCAACGCCTGATATAGGGGCTGGTAGGATGGCAAAAAACAAATAGCCGAGACCACCAGCACCAGCACTAATAACGTCAGTCGCCCACGTACTCTTTTCATATCGTCTGCAACACGCCCCTTTCCGGCTACGAGTCTTTATCCTTGTCCTCTTCCTCACTGCGTATTCGTGCGATCGATTCCCGCTGGATCTTGATCTTGGTATTGTCGGCGATCTGAAGCGTGACGGTCTCCTTCCCCAGGTTGGTGACCGTTGCCCAGATCCCAGAGGCCGTCACCACCTTGTCGCCCTTCTTCAATGCATCCAACAACGCCTTTTGCTCTTTCTGCTTCTTTTGCTGAGGACGGATCAGCAGGAAATAGAAGATGATGAAAATCAGCAGGAACGGTACCAGAGACAGTAGCCCTCCCGGCCCAGATCCGCCCGACCCTGAACCTCCCCCCCCAGCTCCCTGAGCCCACGCAACGGATTCCATCAACATAGAACAGATCCCCTCTTTGAGTTACACGTTTGGCGGAGTTCGCTGTACCGTTCCGGCATCACGATTCGCCGATGCCGTCTCGGTCGCGTCCCGCTCTCGGGCGTGATAAAACGCCTCTCGAAATTCGGCGAATGTGCCTTGGGCGATGGCCCCCCGCATCCGGCGCATCAAGTCTGCAAAATACCAGAGGTTGTGAATCGTATTGAGCCGCGCTCCCAGCATTTCTTTGACATTGAACAGATGGTGCAGATACGCCCGCGAGTACCGTGCACAAACCGGGCATCCGCAGTCGGGATCGATCGGCCGTTCATCGCGAGTATACTGTGCCTGCTTGATGACCACCCGGCCCCGTGCCGAAAACAACGACCCCGTGCGGCCATGGCGCGACGGCACGACGCAGTCAAACATATCGATGCCCCGAGCCACCCCTTCGATGAGATCCTCCGGGAGTCCCACACCCATAAGATAGCGCGGCTTGTCGTCCGGCAATTCCGGCACCGTGACGTCGAGCATCGCATACATGTCGGCTTTGCTCTCCCCCACGGACAAGCCGCCGACCGCATAGCCTTCGAATCCCAACGCCACCAACTCTCTCGCCGACACCACACGCAGCTCCTGTTCCAGCCCGCCTTGGACGATACCAAACAGAGCTTGATCCGTTCTCTGCCGGCTCGCCTGACATCGTTCCGCCCAGAGCTTGGTTCGACGTACGCCTTCGCGAATGGCGTCCTGAGTCGCAGGAAGCGCGACACACTGATCGAGCGTCATGATCATATCGGCTCCCAAGGCCTCTTGGATCTCTATGGCCGTTTCCGGCGTAATAAAATGGGTCGAGCCATCGATGTGCGATTGGAACGTCACACCGTCGTCGGTCACCTCGCAGAGCTTGGCCAAGCTGAAAATCTGAAACCCCCCGCTATCGGTGAGGATCGCCCCAGGCCAACCGGTGAATGCATGGAGCCCTCACATTTCGGCAACGATCTTATGCCCTGGCCGTAAGTACATGTGATAAGCATTGTTCAACATCAACCGGAACCCCAAATTCTGAAGGTCCTCCGCCTCAAGTCCCTTCACAGGCCCCAACGATCCCACCGGCATGAAAGTCGGCGTCTCGATCACGGCACGGGCAGTCCTCAGCTGGCCGAGCCGGGCCTTGGAGTGCCGATCATGCTGTCGAAGCTGGTACTGCAACATCTCCTGCACGCCATCCTCCGCTACATCTGCTGGGGTGCTGAAATCCCAAGCACGGCCAATCCGTTTTGTATGACCTGCTGCACGCCGCGCATCAAGACGAGCCGGGCTGCAGTCCTCTTGGGCGTGAGCTCTTCTGTCGGCGCTACCTCGCCCTGCTCCTGCTCGCCCGCCGGAGGCATGATCCGGTGCTTGTTGTAGAACGTGTGCAGTAGTGCCGCCAGTTGCTGCAGATAGTACGTCACGCGGTGCGGCTCAAAGGCTGACGCGCTCGCCTGAAGGACTTCGGGGTACGCGGATAATTTCCTGATCAAGCCCAATTCGTCAGGGTCCGTCAACACCGTAAGATCCGTCTCCACCGCCGAAGGACAGACGATTCCCCGCGCCGCCGCCACGCGCCAGAGGCTGCAAATTCTGGCATAGGCATACTGCACGTAATACACCGGGTTATCGGCGGACCGTTGCTTCGCCAACTCGAGATCGAATTCAAGGTGGCTCTTGGCATCGCGCATCAAGAAAAAAAACTTTGCCGCATCCGCGCCGACTTCGTCGATGACTTCCCGCATCGTAATGAACTCCCCGGTCCGCTTGGACATCTTCACTTCGACGCCGGCCCGCAACAGTTTGACCAACTGGACGAGCACCACTTGAAGCTGCTCTTTCGGATAGCCGTAGGCCTGCATGACGGCTTGCATACGGGGAATGTACCCGTGGTGATCGGCGCCCCAGATGTCGATCAGCAGATCGTAGCCGCGCTGGAGCTTGTCGCGATGGTAGGCGATGTCGGAAGCCAAATAGGTATATTCGCCGTCCTGCTTCTTGACGACGCGATCCTTCTCGTCGCCGAACATCGATGAACGAAACCACCAGGCGCCCTCCTGCTCGAACAGAAGCTGGCGGGATCTCAATTCGTCCAACACACGCTCGACGGCCTTGGACTCAAGGAGGGAGGCTTCGCTGAACCAAGATTGAAACTCGATGCCGAAAGATTTGAGGTCGTCGCGGATGAGACTCAGCAATTCCTGATAGGCGAGGTCACGACAATACTCGCTGACGACATCGTAGCCGACCGCTTCAAGCAAGCTGGCGACGGCCTGCCCTACCGCAGCCCCTCGCCCATGCCCAACATGTAACGGGCCGGTCGGATTCGCGCTCACATATTCGACCAGAACTCGACGGCGCTGCCCAAGATCCGCTCTGCCATACGCTGCGCCTCGCGATTCAATTTCTTTCAGTACTTCCTGCCAAAGAACCGGCTTGATGGTGAGATTCAAAAACCCTGGTCGGACGATTTCCACTCGCTCAAAGAGTTGTTCACGCTGAGGAAGATTCTCGACGATGATCTGCGCGATATCGTGCGGTGCCCTTTGCTCCGAGGAAGCCAGCGACATGGCCACAGTGGAAGCCAGATCACCCCACTCCGGCCGCTTGGGCGCGTCCAAGTTGAGTGTTGGCCAGGTTTCCGTTTTCAACTGTCCCTTCTTTTTCGCCCCATTCAGAGCTCCAAGCAAAGCAGTCGTAACCATTTCTCGGACTACACCTTGAGACAATGAGGATCTCCTAAGTCCTTACCATTGAAACGCAAATTAACTCGGCACTCTAGCATACGAGATAGGCGGAGACAAGGCACATCGTGTGGAATTTCGAGGGGTTGCGGCGTTTAGCCCATGAGTTCGGCACGCTGTGAGAATCTCATGAATCGGCACGGCAAGACAGGGCTTTTTACTACAGCCTATAACGGTTTCCCAGGACCTACAGGCACAAGGGGCCCCATGCAAGACAGTCACATGACAACCACGCGGCGCCCAGCGATCGGGATCGGTTGGACCGAAGATCGCTATAGTCTGCACACTCAGCAAACCAGCTAAGTGGGTGATACCTGAATCCTGGCCGATATACAGCTCAACCTGAGTGAGCACTCCTGCGAGCAGGGAAAGGTCAAGCCCCTGTAAAACCGTGGGCTTGGCCGAAATGAGCTCGAGCAGACCTGCCACCGAATCCCGATCGGCTGGCCCCTCCAGCAGAAGCGGATGAATACCCCCTTGTCGGAGCTCCTCAATTGCCTCGGCAAACACGTCGGGTCTGATACATTTGTGGCAGCTTCCACTCCCCGGATGCACAAGCACTAACGGCCGACCGGTTGGAATTCCTACGCGATCGAGATAGGCCCGTCCCCGCTCTTGTAAGTGGCTGGACATCTGCAGGAGCGAATCGGTCGATAAATCGTCCGGTGGATCGCCAAGCGTTTCCACAAAACGATCGCTCTGGTGCCGGGCCTTCAATTCGGGAGAGAAGGGAGATTGAATTCGCTGCTCCACTATGCCGCAGGATCGAAAAACTGTAGCGAGGGTCCCTTCGTTGTCTTGAGTCCATGCCACGGCAAGATCGCATCGTCCTAACCAGTCATTCAATTCGTCGGAGATTGGGATGGAACCGGCCAATAGCCCTGAACAGCTTGCTCCCTCCAGAGACAGCCAGGCATCAATCACACGACAGTCGAGCAACAATCGACTGACAGATTCGCCTGCAATGAGAAGGCTTTGGTGTTGGGGAAAACGAGCTCGGAGCCGCTTCATGGCAGGGACGGCAAGCAAGACGTCCCCCAGCGCTCCCGGATGAATGATGACGGTGGTACGTATCATGGGTTTATTGCGAGGAGGAAGCAGCTGTTGAACGCACGTGCAACATTCGAGCAGCTTCAAGGTCCGATGGTGTGTTGACGTTGAAAAACGATCGTCCTTCAGGATCAATCCGGCTGAACTCAGCTTCGGCGATCAGTCGCACATGAAGCGACGGATGGGCAACCACGTCTTGCATCTTCACGTGATGTGCTCGCACCATCTCCTCAATGACTGGGAGGCACCGCCGGCTATAGAGCGCATGCATTGGTTGTAACCCATTCTCCCTTCGGACCATCACGATGTCGGAATGGTCTTTCAATGCGGTCATGTACTGTACGGCTTGGGGATTGAGAAACGGCATGTCGCAGGCAACCACGAATACATACTCGGTCGAAGCCTGTTGTAACCCCGTATACAATCCACCGAGGCTCCCGCAATCAGCGACGAGATCGCGAGTTACCGGTACATCTGCACGTAGAGGTGGGCTGTCCTGTGCAATCACGACGAGGTCCGTTGCGCCGATGCTCGGTTTTCTTTCGATTTTTAGAGTGTCTTGCCCCTCTTCTTATTCGCACGACGAGTCAGCACCCATCCTTCCAGCAACACCACACCAAAGGCAATGACGACCGGATAGATATAGGTTTCTCGTGGAATCGGTGGATTGAGGAACGTGTAGTAGAAGGCCGACACGGCCATCTTC
>JACPZN010000252.1 GCA_016195505.1 Nitrospirota bacterium
GAACTTCATCGTCGGCCGCTGCACCATCCGCTCGGTAAGGCGACGGGGCAACAGCTCTGTCGGCTGCTCGCCTCGGCCCAACAAATGGTTGACCGTTCCGAAATAGGGAGAGGCGGCCAACATGCGCCCTGATTCATCGGCCCGCTGATAGGACAGATAGAGTCGCTGACGGGCCGCCTGGCAGAGCAGGCGGAAGAGCAGGGCCTCTTCCTCGTACGCGTCTAGCTTCTCGTCGATCTTGAACCCAAGCGTGGCATCGAGCACTCGCCGATGGCGGTCTCGGAGAAAGGCATCTTCACGGATATAACGGGGAAACACTTTTTCATTCAGCCCAAGGACGAAAAGGGCCTTGAACGGCAGGCCGCGAGCCGCCATCACGTCGAGCACCGCCACACCACGATCCGACATGCCATCCAGTGGAATCGTTGTCCGTTCAAACGCATGGGTCAGTAACTCGACAAACTCGGTCCAGGTGACTTCCTCTCCGATCGCTTCCAATTCTTTGAGCGTCGCCCACGTGCGATCGATGGCTTCCCAGGTCAAAGCGATGCGAGACAGTCGATCATCTTGGCTGACAGGTTGATCAAGTTCAGGATGGCGTAGGTGACGGCCCACGAGTTCTTGAAAAGCTATGACCAATTGTCCGACCGTCCCTTGCGACGGGAGGGTTGAGCAATCGCGCCATAGTTGTGACACCACTTGCCAGAAGAGACCGATCACATCCGGTGCAATATCGAGCGAGCCGACGGCGCCTTCTTCGCCGTCGAGCGCCAATGCCGCTCGACTCGTCTCCTCCAACCTCTTCCATTCGTCAATTCCATGCACGATCTGCAGGGCCTGGGCGACCAGCTTCCATTGTTCCGGTCGGAATGAGACAGTGCTGTCATCGTGCGAATCGGTTGCATAAAGAGGCGAGGTCACCACGTCGAGGACCGTCGCGCGGTAGAAATCGTTCAGCGGCAAGCTGGCCAGTTGCAACAAGAGTTTGCAAAGCGGCTCCTGAATCAGCGGCCGTCCTGCCGTTGTGCGAAAGGGAACGCAATGGCGATCGAAGATCGTCTTGAGCTGCAAGCTGTAAGAATCGAGTGTGCGGGCTGTGACACCGATCTCGTCGAATCGATAACCGTTTGTTTCAACTAGGTCGAGAATCGTGCGGCAGGTTGCGGCCAATTCCTCTTCGGCGCCGATCACACTCCGTATGGTGAGTTGGAGGGAGATCTCAGCAACAGTGGATAATTCGTGCCCCCATCGGGTCGTCGCATCTTCCGTCACAGTGAGAGGCTGGATGTAGCGATCGAAGAAGCGCCGGGCGAATCCGAACGCCTGATCTTGCGCCAGCGGAAAGAACAATGTTGTGTCCCTCGCTCGGCTGATGACCTCGAAGAGTGACAGCTGCACCTGCGTGAGATCATAGAATCCGTAGTAGAAGACTTGCCGCAACGACTGGAGAAACGGAGATGTCGGGACGGAGGGGATGAGCGACTCGGCCAGATCGTCTTGCGTGCCGACTTCAAGCACGTTCCCCGCCTCCTTCATCGCCGCATGAAGTGAAAAGAGGGCGTCGAGCCAGTCCGCTTGGTCCTGCTCGAAATAGCCTTCACGGAGACCTTGAAGTGCTTTGGCTGGGTCAACCCCTGCATCCTTCAAGTCACGAATCGTGGACCAGAGGGTGCCCCATGTACCGGATGAATGGCCGATTCGTTGCAGCGGAGCAAGGCTCGAGAGCTTGCTGCGGACGATGTGGCGGACCAATTGTTCGAAGAATAACTCATCGACGACCCGCGGCAGCGGACAGTCGTTGCTTGTCTCCCCGGCTAGGCGGAGGGCCAGCTGATGGAAGGTCAACACATGCAGGTTCAGGAGCGTGAGCCCATGCTCGACCGCAAGGAGGGTGCGAATTCGATCGGCTAACGTCTTGGAAGGAACGAGGATCGCAATTGGCGCAAGGCGATCGGCTGTCTTGACGCGCTTGATATGGTCAATGAGGGCTGATTCGAGATGAGGCTGAAATCGACCGGTTACTACCTTGAGCATGGGATCGTACGTCAACCGTCAATCGTCAACCGCAACGAAGGGAACAAAATCTTTACGATTGACCAATGACGAGTGCCGAATGACGTGTCTTTACCCGGTTTCTGGTCCCAATAGCTCGCCGTTGCAGTCGACGCAGGCCCAGTCGCCGTCGATGAACGACATGGGATCCCCGCAGATCGGACAATCGGGCGGCGGGCCCTTATCGATTCGTGGAAGATCCGGAAGCTCGAAATCGTCGTCGTTCATGCCCCCTATCCTTCTCTGGGTTTCATCTTGAGTTGTAGCGCCTTTTCTGCGCTCTCGCGGCTCGGGACGCCGATGAACGTCAGCCGACCGTCGATAATGGTCGCCGGAACCGCACGCACTGAATGGCGATTGGCCAATTCCTGGCCGTCGGAGGTTGTGATGTCCACCTCGCGATAGGAGAAGCTGTACTTCACGCGCAGCTGTTTCCACAAACTCTTCGCGGATGGGCAGGCTCCACAGCTCGGCGAGACAAGC
>JACPZN010000197.1 GCA_016195505.1 Nitrospirota bacterium
AATCACACCCTCTGCGCTCGTGGAGAGCGGCGTCGATCAGTCGGCTCACTGGAAGCACAGCGGCGCGATCCTGACGCTCCAACGTTGGCTCGCGATCATCGGTGGTCTTGCTGTGGCCAGCCTGGCGGTGTGTCTGCTGTGTCTCCAATTCGGCGCGACAAGGATTGAGATCGGAACCGTGGCCTCGGCGCTTGTACGGTCGCTGAGGGCAGGGGGATTCGATGCCGCCGAGTTGGGCACCTCTGGCGTCATCTTGGTACATATTCGTCTGCCACGCGTCCTGATGGGATTTCTCGTCGGCAGCAGCCTTGCGTCGGTCGGGGTGGCGTTGCAGGCGTTGCTGAGAAATCCGCTGGCCGATCCCTACGTGCTGGGTGTTTCAAGCGGAGCAGCATTGGGGGCATCGCTAGCGATGTTGTTCGGTATCGGGACGACGCTGACCCTCCTGCCGGTTCTGCCATTGTGTGGATTTGTCGGCGGATTGCTGTCGCTGGTCGTAATATACCGGTTGGCTCAGTCTCAGGGAAGTCTGCCGATCCAGAGCTTGTTGCTTGCAGGAGTGATTCTCAATGCCATTTTGACGGCGTTCATCATGTTCATCACGTCGATTATGGAGCCCACTCGGTCAGCTGGACTCATGGCATGGTTGATGGGTTCTCTGACGGCGCCAGGTTATGCGACGCTGGCGGTCTTTGCCCTGTATGCGGTGGCAGGAATGATGATCCTCATGCAGAAGGCACAGACACTCAATGTGCTCACGCTGGGCGAAGAGATGGCGCGCTCATTGGGAGTCGAGACGGAGCTAGTGAAGAAGCAACTCTTTGGGCTGACCGCGTTGTTGACCTGGGCGGTGGTGTCGGTGAGCGGCATGATCGGTTTTGTCGGGATGGTCGTGCCTCATACGGTGCGCATACTGGTCGGATCGGATCACCGATTGCTCCTGCCTGCCTCGGCACTGGTAGGCGGGATTTTTCTCGTCCTATCCGACACGATCGCGCGAACAATGTTGACTCCAACCGAAATTCCGGTGGGGATCATGACGGCGCTCGCCGGCGGGCCGTTATTTCTGTACCTCTTGTTGTGGCGAAAACATCGAATGGTCTGAGATGCCTACTTCGTTATCCGGAACAAATATGGCGCCTTCAGGTGCAGGGCACAGGGCGATTCAGGTCGAAGGACTCTCGTTCCGTTATCACGCGGTAGACCAACAGGCGCGGGTGTGGACGCTGGAGAGCCTCTCCTTCCATGTCGAGGCGGGAGAAATCCTGGGAATCGTCGGACCCAACGGGTCGGGCAAGTCGTCGCTGTTAAAAATTCTGGCCGGTCAGTTACGGTCGCACACAGGGACCGTGCGGCTTACTGGGCGAGTGATTGGACAAATGCGTCAGCAGGACATCGCGCGTCTGGTGGGTGTAGTGCCGCAGGAATACATGCAGGTATTTCCGTTTACTGTGGCCGAGACTGTGCTGATGGGGCGATTCCCTCACCGATCGTCGCGATGGTGGAGTCTGGGCATCGGAGAAGAGAGTGCGCACGATCTCATCTGTGCGCAGCAGGCGATGGGCGAGACCGATGTATTGTCCTTGGCCGATCGTCTGGTGTCCGATCTCTCCGGCGGCGAACGGCAGCGCGTGATGATTGCCAGGGCGTTGGCACAAGCGCCCGCAATTCTTTTATTGGACGAACCGACCGCCTTTCTCGATATCAATCATCAAATCGAGATTTGTGGTCTCATCAGCAGATTGAGATGTGAACGACAATTGACCGTTGTGCTGGTCTCGCACGATCTAAATGTGGCGAGCCAATATTGCGATCGCGTGCTGATGCTGAAGGAGGGCCGGCTTAGTCGGATTGGGTCACCCGAGGATACAATCCGACCCGAGGTGCTACGAATAGTCTACGGGTGCGATGTGGTCGTCGATGCTCACCCACAAACGGGCAGGCCTCGTGTGACCATGCCGATGGGAATCAGTTAAGAGCATAAAAACAGCCTGGGTCCTGCCCCGGCCCGGCTGTTGTGCGGATGGGGGGCGAATGCGTTTTACAAGAGTAAGTTTTGGAGGAACGACGTCGGGGACGGGGAAGATGGTGCAAATCCATCACGGTGCCGCCACTGTAAGCGGGGAGTAACTCTGCACAGCGCCACTGTCTTATGGACAGTGATGGGTGAGGGGTGACGAGTGACGTGTAGGGAAGGGCGATGAACCCCCCACATGTCACGAATCACGCATCACGCGTCACGATCTTTGGGATGGGAAGGCGCAGAGAAGCAGCGATCCGCAAGTCAGGAGACCCAGCCGGCAGTCATTTCGACTCAACCCTTCGAGCACAAGGGAGGTCTCCTGTGTATCGTGTTACAACCGCGTTCTGTTCGCTGCTGCTGTTAAACGCCGTCACCGCGATATTCCCTTTTCTGTCCTGGGCTCAGTCAGAGGAACCGCTTGAGGTCAAAGAAGTCGTGGTCTCCAGCACGCGACTGCCCGATGCTCCTGTCGACGCCAGGACCTTGCCTGCCAAAGTCACCGTAATTACCGCTGAGGACATCCGTAAGACCGGGGCCAAGACCGTTCAGGAAGCCATTCAATGGGCGACGGGAATCGTGATGTACGATTCGATCGGTAACGCCTTTCAGCAGACGATCGATCTGAGAGGATTTAACGGCCAACCGGTGCCTGCTACCACAGTATTTGTAGATGGGGTGCGGGTCAATGAACCGGATTTCAACACAATAAATTTTGACCTCATTCCCTATGATTCGATCGAACGTATCGAAATCATACCTGGAGCTTCAGCGATCTATGGGAAAAACGCGTTGGGCGGCGTGATCAATATCATCACGAAACGAGGGGGAGAGAAGCACCAAGTCACTGGCGATGCGCAGTGGGGAAGCTTTCAGCGCCAGCGCTACACGATCAACGCGAGTGGTCCAGTTGGAAAATTCGATTACTATGCAAACTTCGGTCGAGAGATGGAGGATGGGTATCGTGACGTCTCAGGAGCCCAGATTTCTCGCTTTACCGGCCGAGTCGGTTACCGACCAAGCGACAAGACGGATCTCTCTGTGGCCTACAACTACGTGAGGGATAAACT
>JACPZN010000234.1 GCA_016195505.1 Nitrospirota bacterium
ACCCAAGCGATTGAGAATTCAGCCGGTTGTACGTTTGCTTGAAGCGTTCTACCACGGTCTGCATTGATCCCTCACCCCGTCCCTGACAACTACGAAGTCGCAGCCGCAGGGACTTATCTGAGTCCTTGAACTATCGTCTGTTCAAGAGCCCTTCTTTCAACGCCTCATTAATCGGGTCCTGTCCAAACCAGATTGCGAAATAGGCCGCGGCGAAGTCGGCCCCTTCAATGATCCCCTTGCGCTGTCCATTGAGTGCCAGCTCGGTGCCAATCCCCGGAACATAGGTCAGTCCATAGCGGTCCCCCGGCTTCACGTCCTCGTACAACCGATGCATCTGCTCTATGCGAGGCTTGAGCGCCTTGATGGTGGCTGGCGAAACGTTGTCTGCTAGAACTGTATTGGCAGCTTGGCCAAAATCCCCGGCCTTCAGGGCACGAAAATAGGACAGTTCCAATCGTTTCGGTACATCGCCGAGCACCGCTTCCGGCGTCACGCCGGGCGCGAGGTACAGGGCCCCGACATAGACCTTGATCGTCCGGAGAAACTTCGCAAGCCCGACGCCGTGGATCGGCATCGTGAGCGACCCTGCTTGGTATGATTCCGAAAAAGTAATACCTTCAATCTCAACAGCCTGAGCAATTGGTGTGAAGAGGAGTATGACGGCGATGGCCGGAATCATAGTCCACAGGAGCAAGCCGCGATATGGTCTGTTCGTTACCATCTTGTCGCTCCTTAACCTCCTACGGATCTCGCGTTCGCTCGGATGTCTGATTCACGTTCATGAGGAAAATCGCTTCACCTGCTCCGCCAAGGTGTTCGCGACAAGCTGAAGATCGAACGGCCAGGCGTAGCGGAGTTCGACTCCGGGATGCTGCGGGCGCAGATGATCGAGGATTTCAGGAATCTCCACCTCCGAGTGCGACCCGCCTGGCGTGAACGTCGTCGTGGTCACGGTAATGTTCGTCGCGCCCTTCTTGATGGGGTCCTCCACCGACTCTTCCAACGTCGGGGCACAGAACTCGTTGTAGGCCACGGCAAAGAGCACATTGCCCAGGTTGGCTCGCGACTCAGCAGCCACTGCCTCAAGTCCCGATTGATATGGGTCCCTCTCCGGTGTCCTCGACCATCGGGGAATTCTCGTATCCAATTCATATTCTGCCGACATCGGCATACCCGCCGCTGCCCCTCTAACTGTTTCAGTCAGGACTCTAAAGTAATTTAGGGCACAGGCGATTCGAAAAGGTCAGAGGTCTCATCCCCCCAACCCCGGCGCGCCGAGACCCGCCAATCCGCGGGGGAGGCCGCAGTGCTCGAGGAAGCGAGGAGGCACGCAACCACGCTTCGTCTGGGCCGTTCGCCCTTGCACATGGAACTTGGCGAACGGAGAAAGCCCTCTGATGGCTTCTTCTAAGATCGACTTGGTACGTACTTAGTCGATGTCAGCCCTGTCAGGGCGTTCAGACTCGCCTCCCGTTCAGGGCTTGTAATCGGTGTGTTCGGATGGTTTACCCCCATGTGAGAACTGATGCATGAACGCGATCACCTTCCAGATCTGCTCTTCTGAGAGGAATGACTTCCAGGCCTTCATTGTCGTCTTTGGGACCCCTTCCGCCACTCGCCAGAACCAGTAGCTGTCTGAGAAACGGCGGGTGTTTTTTGGGTCACGAAGCCCTCCCCCACTTTTTACCGGTTTGCCGTCCTTGTGGCAGCTGCGGCAGCCCTCCTGGGAGTAAATCTGCCCTCCCTCCTCGATGACATTAGGATCTGTCCACCAGCCAGCCGGCATATGTTTGTCGGCATAATCGGCCGGAACTGGAAGCAATGGCGTTGGTTCCCCAGAGTAAGCCGTCCCTCCCGAAGGAGTCAGGACAGGATTCCTCGCACACCGGAACCCGCTGTTGAAGTTCTGGTACGACGGTGACTCATAGCTGGGGGATAACGGTAGGTTGAAGTCCCGGCGCGTGGATCGTAGGTGCTCCGGAGCGAGGTCCCACGAGCCACCCCGCAACACTCTGTATTTACCATTTTCCGGTCCCTTCGGGTTCTGCGGTGGACTGGTCGTGTAATAGTCCGGGTCATACCAGTCGCTCACCCACTCCCAGACATTCCCCGCCAGATCATAGATCCCATAGGGGCTCTTGCCGTCTTTCAATTGCCCCACCGGCACCAGGGCGGTATGGTTGTTCCACTTCTCCTTCCCATAGTTTGCCCGGAGCGGATCGGGGGGTTCATTCCGTCGGCAACCGCTTGCCGGCCCACTCGCAATAGTTGTTCGCATCCGACCAGTCGACATTCACGACCGGGCGCTTCTGATGGGGCGGCTGGTCCATGGTCGTCCACATCGGTGGCACGTTCATGCCCTTGGCCTCCAGAAACTTAGCATACTGCCCAACCGTCACTTCATACTTGTCGAGGTAATAGGCATCGAGAGAGACCTGATGGACGGGCTTTTCATCGTCACTACCGTCGTTGCTCCCCATGGTAAATTCCCCCGCCGGCACGAGCACCATCGGTGCCCCATCTTTACCGGTGATCTCCTGCTGTGCCTGCGCCGGGCCTGCGACCCACGCGACGAACGTGACAGCCATCAGCAAACCGAGAGCACGCAACCGCACCTGCCCACTTTGCCTCACTCCCATGCCGCTCCTCCTTGCCGTTTACTCACCGGTCGGCCCATTGTAGACTTGCTTGCTATTGCTGCTTCACCACGATCCTGTTCAGGAAAAGCGCTTTATCTGTTCCGTCAAGGTGTTCGCAACTAGAGTCAGATCGAACGGCCAGGCGTAGCGGAGTTCGACTCCGGGATGCTGCGGGCGCAGATGATCGAGGATTTCAGGAATCTCCACCTCCGAGTGCGACCCGCCCGGCGTAAACATCGTCGTGGTCACCGTGATATGGGTCGCGCCCTTCTTGATCAGCTCTTCCACCGATGCTTCCAAGGTCGGGGCACAGAACTCGTTGTAGGCCACGGCAAAGAGCACATTGCCCAGGTTGGCTCGCAACTCAGCAGCCACTGCCTCAAGTCCCGATTGATAGGGGTCCGTCTCCCGCGTTCTCGGCCACTGGCGAATCTTGGCATCCAGCTCAAGTTCTTCCGGCGAGGGCGGGATCTTCGCAGCGCGCCGCTGAGCCTCCAACCGTTTCAATTTCGTGACTAGTTCCTGCGGGCACCCCTTGGGAATGCCCCCGTGACCAACCAGAATCACTCCTCGTGTGGCTCCCGCCATCTCAGCACTCCTCTTGTTGTGACCCGCGTCTGTGTTCATTCACTTCGAACTCGTCGTCGCCTCCAGGTATTCACCTAGATTGGTCTTTCCATAGCGACTCCCCGGGTAGACCTTCCGAATGAATCCCGCGACGAGGGCCATCACTTTCTTGACCGCGGGGGTCTTCTCAGGATCTGTGGCTGGCAACAGACGGACGGTGATCGCTTTCTCGTGCAACTTGAGCTGAACGAAGAAATTACACGCAGCGCCCTGTTCGATCGCCACCGACTCCAGCAGCGTCTCCTTGCCGCTCCTCGACAAAAAGAATTCCTGAACCTTAAGAATCTCGTTGCCGGTTCGCTGAATCATCGGTGTGAACGCTTGATATAAGCCTTGCAGATCTCCGGCTTCCTCTACGACAACGTGCGGCATCGCGGGTCCTTTCTACACATGATTCCGCAACATGAGCTCTTTCGGATGCGGATTGAGATAGACCTGATCACGAACGTACTGGACGTCAAAGATTTGGACGTAGTGCTTGATCAGCGTGAGGGGGACAATCAATGGTGTGAGCCCTCGATGATAATCACCGATCACGCCCAACAGCTCCGCTTTTGCTGGAGCGCCCAATTGGTCCTTGAAGTAGCCCACAATATGCTGCAACACATTCGCGTGCTTGCGCACCGTCGCCTTCACAGCCAACGTCTTCATGAAGAGTTCCCCATACTTCACGGCCAACTCCTTGGGACGGTGGTGTTCGGCCTGGCCAACCAACTGTCCAAGGGCTTGGTAGTGCTGCTGGCTATGGGAGAGGAGCAGATACTTATGAATCGTGTGAAACCGCACCACCGCCTGTCTCGTCACGCCGTTTTGAAGCAGATCCTGATACCGGCGATAACAAAATACCCGTTCGATAAAATTCTCTCTGAGTGGAGCATCACAGAGCCGCCCTTCCTCCTCGACGGGAATCAGCGGGAATTGCTCGACAAACGCACGCGCGAAGATTCCGGCTCCACTTCGGCTCGGCATCCCATGCTCGGTGTAAACACGGACCCTCTCGATGCCGCAGCTCGGCGAGCCCCTCTTAAAGACGTAGCCGGATAGATCCAGATCTCCCAGCTCCTCAAGGCGATTCGTGGTCAGTTCCTCCAGCGCTCGGGTATGATCCTTCCCACTCTTGATCGTCAGAAGCCGAGGATGCTGGGGGTCGCCGACCAGTCGCATCGCCTCACGCGGTGTGCCGAGGCCGGCTTCGACTTCCGGACAGACCGGAACCCATTCCACGTAGCGCCCGAACACATCGGTCAGGAAGTTGTCCCGCTTATGCCCTCCGTCGAACCGAACTTCATCACCGAGCAGGCAACGGCTGATCCCCAGACGGAGCGGCGCGGTCGTCATCGCGTCACCTGCCGTTTGCCGAGATCGAGGTATTCCTGGCGCGCATGCCGATGGTCTACGATCGGCGCGGCATAATCCACTCCGATGCGGCATCCGCTCCGCGACTGTTCGTCCGGTGTCATCAGATGCGGCTCGTGAATCCACTTGTGTGTCACCGCGGCTAGCTCCGGCACATACTGGCGGATATAGGCTCCATCCGGATCGAACTTCTTGCTCTGCAGGGCCGGGTTAAAAATACGGTACCCCCGCATGGCGTCCGTGCCGGTCGACGCGCACCACTGCCAATTGCCGTTGTTGGCCGCGACATCCGCGTCGAGCAGGTGGTGCATGAAGTAGCGTTCGCCGCTCTGCCAGTCGATCCGCAGATCCTTAATCAGGAACGACGCGACGATCATTCGCACTCGGTTGTGCATCCAGCCGGTCTGGTTCAACTGGCGCATGCCCGCGTCCACGATCGGATAGCCGGTCTTCCCGTCGCACCAGGCGCAAAACAGCTGGTCTCGTTCCAGCCCTGGTTCACGGACAGGCGGAACCGCCACGTCACGGAACGGACCGTCGACTACGTGGGGAAACGCGGACAGCACTTGCTGAAAGAACTCTCTCCACACCAGTTCGTCAATCCACGTCAACACGTCGGCTTTCGAAACCCGCCCGCCCTTTCCAATGGCGGCTAAGGCCGCACGGATGGCAAAACGAGGTGAGACCGTCCCGAAGCGAAAGTGGGGAGAAAGTTGTGAACTCCCATCCATACCCGGCAGGTTTCTGCCATTAACATAGGCATGAATCGGCCCTTCGACGAACCAGTTCAGCCGCTTCTGAGCGCTCCGTTCACCTGGCTGGATCCACGGC
>JACPZN010000235.1 GCA_016195505.1 Nitrospirota bacterium
CAGCGGGAACTTCACATAGATCGAGGGAGAGGTGTGGTCTTCATACTCGACTTCCGCTTCGGCCAGCGCCGTCTGGTCCGCTGTGCACCAGAGCACCGGCTTCAGTCCCTTATAGACACCTCCCCGTTCCACGAATTTGCCGAACTCGCGAATAATCGTGGCCTCATAGCCAGGATTCATTGTGAGATAGGGATGCTGCCAATCGCCCAAGATGCCGAGCCGCTGAAACTCTTCCCGCTGAATGATGAAGAATTTCTCCGCATACTCCCGGCAGAGTCGGCGAATGGCGGGGGTATCGAGCGTCTTTTTCTTGTCGCCCAGTTCTTTGAGAACCTGATGCTCGATCGGTAGGCCATGGCAATCCCATCCGGGCACATAGGGCACCTGGTAGCCTGCCATAGTCTTCGATTTGATGATGATATCTTTGAGGATCTTGTTCAGCGCATGTCCGATATGAATGCGGCCATTCGCGTAGGGCGGCCCATCGTGCAGGATGTACCGCGGCCGGCCTTTTCCCGCCTCCTGAATCTGTTCGTACAACCCCTCCCGCTCCCACGAAGCCAGGAGCTCGGGCTCCCGCTGAGGCAAATTCGCCTTCATCGGGAAATCGGTCTTGGGGAGATTGAGTGTGGCCTTATAATCCATGGACTTGTGTCGCCCTCACGGAAGAAATTATTTAACGAATGAATATACCGGAACGACGGGGGACGGCACCAGTCTAAACTAACACTGAGCATGGCAGGATGGTCAAAAAGATTTCCGGCAAGGCCGCAACGAGCGAAAGCCCGAGGCGTACGGTTCTAGGTACGTTGAGGGTTTGAGCGATGCGAGAACGAAGCCCGGTGAAAGATGCGTCTCGGCGCATCGGGGCGGGTGGGTGGAATCAAGCCGTTTTTCACGATCCCGCTAACTGATGGACATCATGCGGTCGAGTGCGATCCTAGCCCAATACTTCTCATCATCCGGAACGACAATATGGTTCACGACGTGGCCGTCGGCAAGGTTTTCCATCGCCCAGCAGAGATGGGCTCCATCGATCCGGAACATCGTTGCGCACTGGCAGACCGTGGATGACAGAAACAAAACTGTCTTGTCGGTGAGATCGCGCTTCAGTCGATTGACAAGATTCAATTCCGTTCCCACCGCCCAGGCCGTCCCTGGCGGCGCCGCCGTCACCGTACGGATAATCAACTCTGTGGAGCCGGACAGGTCCGCTCGATTAACGACATCCTCATGACATTCCGGATGGACGATCACCTTCCCATCCGGATACCGCTTGCGGAAATTGTCCACGTGCACGGGCTGGAACATCTGATGCACGCTGCAATGGCCCTTCCAGAGGATGAGCTTCGCGCGCTGGATCGCCTCACGCGTATTGCCTCCATTGGGTTGATAGGGGTCCCAGACGATCATGGCCTCTCTCGGCAACCCCATCTTGTTGGCCGTGTTGCGGCCCAAGTGCTCATCCGGGAAAAAGAGGATCTTCTCCCGTCTGGCCCAGGACCATTCAATCACCGCTTTCGCGTTGGAGGATGTACAGGTAATCCCGCCATGTTCGCCACAAAACGCTTTGAGCACTGCGGCAGAGTTGACATAGACCGCGGGCATCACGGTCTCTTCCACAGGAAGGATTCGCCCCAACGTTTCCCAGCATTGATCGACCTGTTCGATAGCCGCCATGTCTGCCATGGAGCATCCGGCGGCCATGTCAGGAAGGATCACCGTTTGCTTCGAGCGGCTGAGAATATCGGCGGTCTCGGCCATGAAGTGCACGCCGCAAAAAACGATGTAGGGCCGCTCCGACCGCTCAGCTGCCAACTTCGAAAGCAGAAGGGAATCCCCGCGAAAGTCCGCATGTTCGATCACTTCATCCCGTTGATAATTATGGCCCAGGATAATGGCCCGATCACCGAGCACGCGTTTCGCCTCAGCCGTCCGGCGGAACAGTTCTTCCGCAGGCAATCCCTGGTAGTCCGTAATCGGTTTGGGAAGTGTCGAGAGTGTTTGCATCATCGTGATCCTTGGCGAAATGGCCTATGG
>JACPZN010000236.1 GCA_016195505.1 Nitrospirota bacterium
ATGGCGGCTTCGGTTTCAAGAGCGGTACTTGCCGGTTTGTGTTCGACGAGTTTGTCGATGCGCACGGAGTAGTAGGGCTCGGCTTGGATGTAGCCCACTATCTTGGCTTTCGAGAGTCCCTGCACGAGGATTTTGATGCGTTCATCGGGCAGTTTCAGCATCCGCATAATGATGCCGACCGTGCCGATGGTATGGATATCCTCCGGTGAAGGATTCTCGACGTCCAAGGCTTTTTGCGTCGATAGGAAGATCATTCGATTGCCGGCTAACGCGGCTTCAATCGCCTTGATCGACATCTCTCGTCCGACAAACAAGGGGAGGACCATGTAGGGGAAGACGACGATGTCTCGGACCGGCAACAGTGGAAGCTGGTCGGGGATTTCGATGTTTTGTGGCGGCTGCAGGTCTTGTTCGGTCGAATCGTTCATCGATAGGGTCTCAGTGTGGTGTGCGGTGGTGAATGAGATCTATGAGGTCGTGCCTTCTTTGTTGAGTGCCGTGGCTAGCCTTTACGTGCTCGTGTGGTACGGCGTCCTCCGGACGGCCGTATCCGATTCTGCAGATAGTCGCCGAAGGCCGGCCCTAACGAGGGGTTATTGAGTGCGAATTCGACGGTCGCGATGAGAAATCCTAACTTGTCTCCGGCATCATAGCGCTGTCCCTGTACTTCCAACGCATGCATCGGGGACTTCTTTGCTAATTCCCGAAGTGCGTCGGTCAATTGGATTTCGCCATTCTTGCCGGGGCGGGTTTTTCTCAGGATGGAGAAAATCTCCGGCGGCAGGACATAGCGCCCGATGACCGCCAAATTGGACGGAGCTTCCTCCGGCGCAGGTTTCTCAACGAGATCTTCGACTCGATGCAATCCCGCGGCAATGGTGCGAGAGGACACAATCCCGTAGCGGTTGACGTCTTGGTGCGGCACTTCCTGCACGCCGAGGATCGCCCCATGCCGTTTCTTGTAGGCATGAATGAGTTGTGCGAGGCCGGGGACCGGGGCATCGATGATCTCGTCGCCGAGCATGACCGCAAAGGGCTCGTCACCGATCAACCGTTGGGCACAGAGAACCGCATGGCCGAGTCCGAGCGCTTCGGTCTGCCGGACATAACAGAAGTTTGCGAGTGAGGAGATGTGACGCATTTGGCTCAGGAGGTGCGCCTTGCCGCTACCCTTGAGGATTTCTTCCAACTCGACGGACCGGTCGAAATGGTCCTCGATCGCGCGTTTGCCACGGCCGGTGATAATGATAATGTCTTCGATTCCAGAGGCGACCGCTTCTTCCACGGCATATTGAATCAGCGGCTTGTCGACAAGCGGCAACATTTCTTTGGGAGACGCTTTCGTCGCAGGAAGGAAGCGAGTACCCATGCCTGCAGCGGGAATCACAGCTTTGCGCACTTCGAAACGCGACATGATTCGATACTATGTGATGGGGTAGGCGATGTCAAGGAATCCAGGAGCTTACAGGTCTCATGAGCACAGTTGCGAAACCGAGGTGTCGTCCACATGATGGATGGCATATCAGTCACACGTGCGGATGTCTTACTCGCACCAGGCAGGTCGATCTGATGTATCTGGTTCGTTGTGTTCGTCTGGTGTGTCTCATTCAACCAAAAAATAAACGGACCACGTCAAGGAGAGAAATACGATGGGTCACGCGAGGACCTTGCGCGAATATTAATGTAGGCTGTCAGCTTTACATTCAAATACTTGCCCAATATAATCCAGAGGTTTTGCGCGCATGTTGCCGTGAGGGATTTGTGTGCGTTGACCGCCAGGACCTCCCACGTCAGTAGCCTTCTGCACCGACATCCTCACGCGCGCCCCGGATGCGACGTGTGTGATTGGGCTGGAGGGACAGCGCGTACGTTTACCGTTCCACCTAGGGTTACCCATAATGCCGATATTACTTTTCTTTTTTTCCTATGGAACGAAGATCCGGTGAGGGAAAGATGTTGTTCAGTCTGGCCTCTGTGGCTCTTCGTCTTGGTCCTCGTCATCCCAGTCTGCGGCGTGTTGCCGACATTTGCAGTTGCGGTGGAGCAGACCGGAGTCAAAGTGACGGCGATTG